>CALCBL010000339.1 GCA_937897495.1 uncultured Burkholderiales bacterium | reverse complement strand
CATCCAACACCGAACCCGCCGCGCCAGTTCTGGGCTCTGATGCACCAAACACAAGGCGAGAAATACGGGAATTGAGAATGGCCCCAGCGCACATGGTGCATGGCTCTAATGTGACGTACAGCGTACAGTTTTCAAGGCGGTAATTGCCAATCGTTTTTGCAGCATCACGCAAAGCCATGATTTCTGCATGGGCAGTTGGGTCTGTCGTACCAACAGGACCATTGCGACCTCTGCCAACAAGGATGCCATCTCGAACAACCACGGCACCCACTGGAACTTCACCAGCCTGCCCCGCTTCTTTGGCCAGTTCAATGGCTTCTTGCATCCACTGTAAATCAGAGTTCATGAAACCAATCCGAGGCGCCGCATCCAAAGGGCCAAAGCTTTTTCAGATTCGTTGCCAGCATCGTAGGCAGCATGCATGGCGGCGTGCGACTCTGGGCGATGCTGGTTGAGCTTGACCTTGGTCTGTACTTCTAACAACTTCATCTCAAAGGCCACAATGGCATTCATCATAGGATGCGTGTAGGTTTCTGGTAGGCCTCGCCATTGCTGCGCATACGCTGGTTCGTGATCGGCAATCAATTGTTTCAAGAGCGAATCTTTGGCCTCTTCGCCTTCCAAAATACGAACTTCGGCTTTGACATGCACAGCCACATAGCTCCATGTGGGCACCCTGATCAAATCAGGGTAGACGGCAGGCGACATGTAAGCCTGAGGCCCCATGAATGTCAAAAGGACTTGAGGCCGTTTGTACAAAAAGCCAGCATGGGGATTGCCTTTGGCAACATGACCCAGCAACATGTCTTGTTGCGCATCTGTTGCATGGGGCATCAACTTGATGGGGATGTGGCTGATAAATGGAAAACCTTCATCATCGTTCGAAACCAAACTGGCAAATGGATTTTCCAGAATGATGCTTCTGGCATGCTCAGGATGATTGAACTGTTTCGGCAAATACATATCGTTTTTTCGACTTTCAAAGCTTAAATATAAGTACCTGCCAAAGTCAGAACCTTGCCACCTGTGCGCATCTTAAATCTAGCGACACCTGCGCTTCGAATCGTATTGACCCCGCCCAAATCCAATGTTCTGACGCCCCTTTCGCGAAGCTCTTCAATAGCGCGCCACAAAATCAAATGGTGTGCATTCAGCTCGCGACCTTGATCGGAGGTCCAACCCACTTGGTAGGTGGCCGCTTCGCCATGAATTAAAAACATCATGGCCGCAATGCGATCCCTGCCCAAATCGCTTCTGAGAGTCAAAATATTTTTGGCGGGTTGTTTGCGCGATTGCACATAGAGGTCAAAAAAAGGAATCGGCAATCCTTCAAGATGTTTGTCAACCCTTTGCTGCTTCTCATTGTCCAGCAACCACCTGTACTGACCTTCATTGGTGCCCACACGGTGAACCGTCATTGCGCTTGACTCAGCACTGACCAAGCTGGCTCGCCAGCGTCCTTCAAGATGCGTTCGCATCTCGGAAATAGGCTGACCCAAATCAAGCATGACCGTCGACATACCCGACATGATTCTGCGCATGGGGTGCAAGCCATGGACCTGACCCTGTGCAACTTCTGGCGTGACAGCCATGAAGCGGATACCCGTGAGGGGCAATGATTTCTTCAGTGCTTTGTAAACGATTGATTCGACTTCAGGTGTTAGGGACTTAGACCAAATGGGGCCGCGAGTACAAAGAGCGACAGCGCCTAATTTGCCCCACTTCCTGACAATGAACTGCGCTTGGGCTACTTGGTGACCTTGATCCAAGACACGAGCTCTTAAAACGGGCACCCCCAACAATTTCAAACTAGAGCCGTAGTCCCACCCTTGTTGCAATGCCCCAGCCGCCGCTGTGTGAACCGCATCCCACTCTGCAAGGTCATGCCCATCCCAATGCACTATCATTGAGGTACCTTTTTGAAGATTGAAATAAAGCGCAAAAGCATGCTGAAAAAATTCCTTGAAAAACGTCAGGCCCAAACAGTCATGGGCTACAAGCTCAAAGAGCCACGCCCAACCTGGTTGGCGGGATTTTGGGCTGCCGTGTATTTTGGGTTGCCATTTTTTCTTTTTACCGTCCTGCTTGATATTGCCATCGAATGGTTTTCAGGCAAGTGTTATGGATTGTGGTGCTATTTTCAATGAACTTTGTCATCAAGCTTTGAAAATGCCATCCAGGCTGTCATCCCAACGAAAGCCAGGAAACACGTCAGCAACGCTTGCCTTTGTCAAACCTAAGCTTGCCGCCAGCGCTTGTGCAAAAACCCCTCTAAAGTCGTGGTGCACGGGCAAATCTCTTCCCTCGTTGAGTTGATTTTGGGCCAGTCCGTCCCATCTTCCGTGCCATTTTCCGCCCTGAATGCGGTTGCCTAGCAACCACATCACATTGCCGCGGCCGTGGTCGGTGCCGCGCGTACCGTTTTCAGCGCAAGTTCGGCCAAATTCGCTGGCCACAATCACCACATCATTGGGCTCATTGAAAGCCGCTCTAAGTTGAATAAGTGTGTTCGCGAGGTTGCTTAAATTATTGGCCAACAAGCCGGTCACATTGCCTTGGTTGATGTGGGTATCCCAGCCCCCTGAAGACAAAAATCCAAGCCGAAGCTGTCGATTTTGTTGCATCAAAGTTCCAAGGTGTTTGGCATCTAAAGCCAGACCCTGCGGAGAACCCGCACCATTGTTGGCAGCTTGCTGCTCGTTGCTTGAAGCCATACTGGGCGTCTTAAGCATGGCCGCTGTTGACATGCGGTTATTCGCACCCTCTAGCATGGCGCTGGCCATCTTCTCGTTGCCAGCATACAACTGGAGGACTGCCTCCCGCGTCTTGCTTTCTGCAAGCGTTCCTGCTCTTGTGGCTGACAAGCCGTTTCCGACCAATTGAACAGGTCTGGGGCCCGACAAAATACGGGGGCTACTCTCCCCGACACCCAGTGCATGAAGACCAACGCCATTGCCAACCATGCCCGAAAGTACATTGAGCCATCCAGCAGATGGCGAACTTGAACCCGGCTTACCTGTTTCCCAATGGTATTGCGCATCAAAATGAGAACGGCTGGCATCGGGTGAACCTGCACAGGGAATAGCAGCTAAAACGCCTTGTTGCCAAAGCGGCAGCAAGGCCGCGCAAGCAGGATGAAGGCCAAACGTTGCGTCGAGCGCTAAGGCCGTTTTTTGTGTGCCATCTGGTTTGGGTATCCCGATGTTGGGACGAATCTGCGAATACCTTTCGTCGCCATGAGGAACCAACATCGAAAGGCCATCGTAGGCACCGCGCAAAAATACCAGCACCATTCGACCAGAAGATGAAGGTGCATCCGCTAAGGCGGACATACCAGGCAAAGCAAACGCCCCCATGCTGAGTGTTTGAAGAATGGCTTGGCGGCGATTAGACAACATGCGTTTTGCTTTCATCGTCGTTACTTGAAAACCAATTCGGAACTGCCCAACACAAAACCCATTCTTTGTAAGGGCGGCTGCTTCATGACAGCCTTGATGGTGGTGTCGCTGAGATAGGGATACAAATCGCTTCGCTCTGGTGCATTACGTGCAACGGTGAGTGCAAAGTCAATACGCCGCGTCAAGGCCTCGGGGGTGAACCACGTATTGGCATTGAAGGCATAGCCATCGGGGGTTTGCCAGTTTTGAATGGCCTGACCCGCAACGAATGAATACCCAAAGGCTTGTAGCCACTTGTTGCGATCTTGCGCCACGTTCAGAACACGCAAACTGGCACACGCAAAATCGTAGGGTGTTCTATAGAGTTTGTTTTCAGGGTCCCAGAAGGCTGTACTGCTCAACATCACTTTCATGACTTGATAAATGTCGCCGCCTGTTGCTAAGAATGTCTTGGCCATTTGATCAACCAAAGCTTGCGGAGGCAAGTCAGCGACAAAATATTCCGCGAGTCTCAGAGAAATTCGTTGCGCTGTTGCAGGATGGTTGGCTAAAAAGCGAATGGCCTGCTCACCCTCTTTCACACCCATCAACTGCGCAGAACTTGGGATGCTTTGGCCCATGATTGTTTTGTTGCCTGAATCGTGCAAGCGCATGACAAACTGAAAACCATCTTGAGAACGCGGCGCAACAGTCCATCCTGTGAGCACACGGGCCAATTCACGCACGTCTTCTTGGGTGTAACCGCCATGCACGCCCAATGTATGGAGTTCCATCAATTCTCGGGCGTAGTTTTCATTCAAACCGCGGCTGCTTTGCCCAGCACGTCCTGCTTGCGGGCTGACACTGAGCCATTGGTCCAAGTAGTAAAGCATGGCGGGATGCTTGGCACTGGCCATTACCAAGTCTTCAAACTTACCCAAGGCATGGGCTCTGGCCACATTGATGGCATAGTGCCCTGTAAAAGGTCGCACACTGCCCTTTTGTTGGTAAACATTGAAATGGTTAAACCAGAACTCTGTCATTCGGGCGAGCAGAGGCTGTTCAACATCGTCGTTGCTGCAACTGGCCAAACGCCAAGCAATGGCTTTGTTCACCTGAGTGCGGTTGTAAAACAAGGCCTCCGACTGCTCTTGAAAATTGAAACGTCTTTCGTTGGCCACCAATTCGTTGATGCGTGTTCCAGCAGGCACGGCAGCGCGCGCTTCACGCTCATTGCGAGCACCGTCAAAGATGCTTGGCAGACTGTCGTTAATGGACGCCAAATCTAACGGAAGCTTAGGCGCCTCTTGGCTGGCTTTTCGCGCAGCATCTAACTGGTTCAAAGCCCACTCTTTGGGATAAGCTTTAGACTTGATGTCGGCCATCAAGGCGGGTGTCGGACCATAACTCAATCGGTTAATGGCGCGCCACTCTGCCGCAGGCCCCTGAGGCTCTACATGGCTAACAGGCAATGAGGTTGTTCGGACTGACTGTGGTGACTGAGCACAACCCCACAAAAACAAAAGCAAAAAAGACTCAAGGACCAGCCACAAAGGACTGTTACGCTTGAATCTTGGTGTTTGGGTCATGGTCGATATCGTAAATCAGAATCGATCTTTTCAAGGTTTGACTGGCTCCAGCCTGAGCAACGCGCCTTGAGCTTCGTCAGTCAGCAAGTAGACCAAGCCGTCTGGCCCCACTCGCACATCGCGCAGGCGAGACCGTCCTTGAAGCAAGCGCTCTTCGCCCAAGACCTTCTCGCCGTCGAGCGTCAGACGGATCAGCATCTGCCCGCGCAGTGCGCCCACCAGCAAATTGCCCTGCCATTGAGGAAACTGTGAACCGCTCACGAATGCCATGCCAGATGGCGCAATCGAGGGCACCCACACGCGCAAGGGCTGCTCCAAGCCAGCTTTGGCCTGGCCCTCACCAATCTTGGTGCCTAAGCCGTAATTGACGCCGTAGGTGATAACGGGCCAGCCGTAATTCAAACCCGAACGCATCACGTTGACTTCATCGCCACCCTGCGGCCCGTGTTCATGTGTCCACAGTTCGCCCGTTTGAGGATGCAATGCTGCGCCCTGCATGTTGCGATTGCCCAAGGTCCATTTTTCTGCCAGGGCACCTGCACGGTTGACAAAGGGGTTGTTGGCTGGCACTCGGCCATCATCGTGCAGACGAATGACAGAACCTGCGTGGTCATTCAATTTTTGGGCACGGTCTTTGTCGCCTCGGTCTCCCAAGGTCAGATAAACAAAGCCAGCTTGGTCGAACACAATGCGGCCACCAAAATGAAAGCTAGAACGTGTTTTAGGCTGCATGCTGAAAAGCACCTGCACCTCAGTCATGCGGTGGTCTTGAAGCTTGCCTCTGGCCAAAGCAGTGCCCCAGCCGCCGGGCCCAGGCGCGTTGTAGGCCCAATAAATCCAGCCATTTTGAGCATATTGAGGGTGCAAGACCACATCAAACAAGCCGCCTTGGCCTTGTGCAATCACTTCTGGCAAACCATCAATCGGCTTAGGATCTAATTTGTGATCTTGACTCACTAAGCGTAAACGTCCCGCCCTTTCAGTGACAAGCATCCGACCGTCAGGCAAAAAAGCAATGGACCAAGGATTTTCAAGTCCTGTCACCAAAGTGGTCACTCGGAACGCGTGTTTTTCTGAATTGAAGACCGGCGCCTGTGCCTGAGCCCAAGTAGAAAGACAGCATGCCATGCACATCAGCAGGACATGGATGGATCGAACAAGCTGGGCTCTCATGAGACAACTATTCCCACTCAATGGTGGCAGGTGGTTTGCTACTGACGTCATAGGTTACACGATTGATTCCGCGCACTTCGTTAATGATACGACCCGAAACTTTCTTCAGCAAAGCATACGGCAGTTCGGCCCAATCGGCTGTCATGAAGTCAGATGTTTGGACTGCACGCAAAGCCACCACGTAATCGTAAGTGCGGCCATCGCCCATCACACCCACGCTCTTCACGGGTAAAAACACAGTAAAGGCTTGGCTGGTAAGGTCGTACCAAGAGGTGCCTTTATCGTCTTTGAAGTTACGCAGCTCTTCAATGAAGATGGCGTCAGCACGGCGAAGCAAATCGGCGTATTCTTTTTTAACCTCGCCCAAAATTCGCACACCCAAGCCTGGGCCAGGAAATGGATGGCGATAAACCATCTCGCGTGGCAAGCCTAATGCCACTCCCAATTCACGCACTTCGTCTTTGAAAAGTTCACGCAAAGGCTCTAACAATTTCAAGCCCAATTGTTCAGGCAAGCCGCCCACATTGTGGTGGCTCTTGATGGTCACAGCCTTTTTGCTTTTGGCGCCGCCCGACTCAATGACGTCGGGGTAAATGGTGCCTTGCGCTAAGAAGCTTGCACCTTTGTGCCCACCCGTGCCCGCTTTCAATTTGGCGGCTTCGTCTTTGAACACATCGACAAACAAACCGCCAATGATTTTGCGTTTTTGTTCAGGCTCACTCACACCGGCCAACTTGCCCAAGAACAAATCGCTTGCGTTGACGCGAATTACACGCGCATGCAATTTGCCTTCAAACATTTCCATGACCATGTCGCCTTCATTGAGGCGCAACAGTCCATGGTCCACAAAAACGCACGTGAGTTGATCGCCAATGGCACGGTGAATGAGGGCTGCAGCTACCGAAGAATCAACGCCACCCGACAAGCCCAAAATAACTTCTTCGTCGCCCACTTGCTCGCGAATCTTGGCAACGGCTTCTTCAATGTAGTCGCCCATGATCCAGTCAGGGCTGGCTTTGCAAATGTCCAAAACAAAGCGGTTGAGCAAGGCTTGACCTTGAACGGTATGTGTCACCTCTGGGTGAAACTGCACCGCGTAAAAACGACGCGCTTCATCGGCCATGCCTGCGATGGGGCAAGCAGGCGTCGAGGCCATCACTTTAAAACCCTCGGGCAACTGCGTCACCTTATCGCCGTGGCTCATCCAAACCTTGAGCATGCCGTGGCCATCTGCCGTGGCAAAGTCTTCAATGCCCTTGAGCAATTCGGTGTGGCCATGTGCACGCACTTCGGCATAGCCAAATTCGCGTGTGGTGCCCGCCTCGACTTTGCCACCCAATTGTTCTGCCATGGTTTGCATGCCGTAGCAGATACCTAAAACAGGAAGGCCTAATTCAAACACAGCATCGGGCGCACGATCGTCGACTTCATACACACTGGCGTGTGAACCCGACAAAATAATGCCTTTTAGGCTGCCATCTTTGGCGTAGTCACGCACCCAATCGCTGCTCACATCGCAAGGATGCACTTCACAAAACACATGGGCTTCACGAACTCGGCGCGCAATGAGTTGCGTCACTTGTGAGCCAAAGTCGAGGATGAGGATTTTGGAATGCTGCATGGAACGTTGAGAATCAAAAAATAGTTTCAAACAAAGCGAAGCACTGAATCAATCAGCGCGGTAGTTGGGTGCTTCTTTGGTAATTTGCACATCGTGCACGTGGCTTTCGCGAATACCGGCTGTCGTAATTTCAACAAACTCGGCTTTGTTGCGCATGTCCTCAATGGTGGGACAACCGCAGTAACCCATGCTGGCGCGCAAACCGCCCGCCATTTGGTACAGGATGGCCACCACCGAGCCTTTGTAAGGCACACGGCCTTCAATGCCTTCGGGCACCAATTTATCGGCATTCGGATTGCCAGTGCTAGATTCTTGAAAGTATCTGTCTGCACTGCCCTGCTGCATAGCGCCGATGCTACCCATACCGCGGTAGCTTTTGTAGCTGCGACCTTGGTACAAAATAACTTCGCCTGGCGCTTCTTCGGTGCCCGCAAACATGCCGCCCATCATGACGGTGTTGGCACCGGCCGCAATGGCTTTGGCAATGTCACCGCTGTAGCGAATGCCGCCGTCTGCAATCAGTGGCACGCCGGTACCTTGCAGCGCTGTGGCCACATTGTCGATGGCCATGACTTGCGGTACGCCCACGCCAGCAACAATGCGGGTGGTGCAAATGGAACCAGGGCCAATGCCCACTTTGACGGCGTCTGCACCCGCCTCGGCCAAAGCCAAAGCCGCAGCGCCGGTGGCAATGTTGCCGCCAATGACTTCGATGTGCGGGTAGTTTTTCTTGACCCAACGCACACGATCAATGACGCCCTGGCTGTGACCGTGGGCCGTGTCAACCACAATGGCATCGACACCCGCTCGCGCCAAAGCTTCAACCCGCTCTTCTGTGCCCTCGCCCACGCCTACTGCTGCGCCGACCAATAAACGACCCGATGCATCGCGGGCCGCTAACGGAAAATTGAGCTGCTTGGTAATGTCTTTGACGGTGATCAAACCCTTCAACTCGAACGCATCGTTGACCACCAACAAGCGTTCCAATTTGTATTTGTTCAACAGGGCCTTAGCCTCCTCGGGCGTGGTGCCTTCGGGCACAGTAATCAAACGCTCACGGGGCGTCATGATTTCGCTCACGGGTTGGTCGTATCGCATTTCAAAACGCATGTCGCGACCGGTCACAATGCCGACCACTTTGCCGCCATCGACCACTGGAAAACCGGAAACGCCCAATTCATCTGACAATGCCATCACAGCGCGTACTTTGGTATCGGGCGTGATGAAAACAGGATCGCGCAACACGCCTGATTCGTAGCGCTTGACTTTCAAGACCTGCGCCGCCTGCTCTTGAGGCGTGAGGTTTTTGTGAACAATGCCAATACCGCCTTCTTGCGCAATGGCGATGGCCAAGCGCGATTCTGTGACGGTGTCCATGGCCGCAGAAACCAGAGGCAAATTCAACCAAAGTTTGCGTGTGAATTGCGTGGAAAGGGACGTGTCCTTGGGCAGAACTTGAGAGTAGGCTGGCACCAGCAACACATCGTCGAAAGTGAGGGCTTTACCGAGCAGGCGCATAAGGGATGGCTCCAAAAAAAGGATTGTACCCTCGTCACTGCCTTGGGGAGCACCACTCCAAAAGCCTAATAACCGGCTACAGCCCCAACTCTGCGTCTAGCAAAAAGACCTGTTCTGCCTTTGCCCTGCCCTTTAAATCTCTTTTTTCGAGCCATTTTGGGATCTACCAAAAGTGGGCGGTAAATTTCCAAACGATCGCCTGGTTTGAGGTCGGAAGTCCTTTGGACAATGCGGCCCCAAATTCCCAGCCCGCGCTCATCTTCAAAAGAAGTCTCAAGGACTTGGAGATGGTCATGCAACTCAGGGCGCAATTTCAAACACTGAATGGCGTCAAATACCGTGCAGCCTTCAGGCAAGGTCAAGCTCAGGTCAATCAACTGCCTGGCTGCGGGACTGAAAAGGCATTGAATTTGCATCATGCGCTGTCGGATCCGTAAACTTGTTCGGCACGCTTCACAAAGGCATCGACCAAGCTAGCGGCTATTTTGTCAAACACGGGGCCCACCACAGCGGCCAAAGTGGCGCTTTCAAAACCATATTCAAGAGACAGGGTGACCTTGCAAGCGCGCTGAGAATTGTCGCCCACGGGGTCAAAGGTCCAAGTGCCATCTAATTTAGAAAATGGCCCCTTGACCAATTTCATTTGGACCTCGTGATTTTCAACGTGTGTGTTGTGAGTGACAAAAACTTGGCTGAAACCCGCTAAGCCAATTCCAACCTCGGCATCCATTTCATGCTCAGTGAATTTCAGCACTTTGGAGTGACTGCACCAGGGCAAAAATTGGACGTATTGGTCAACATCCGTCACAAGACGGTACATTTCCTCTGGGGTGTACCAGATGAGAACAGATTTGAGGAGTTTCTTCATACAATAAGACTAATTCTGTAGATTGTAATTTCTCAGAGGCCCCACTTGCAAACACAACAAACATAAGCACTTCGCAGACCCTCACACATGGCTACGCCACCTCCCAAAAACAAAGGCCCTGGTAAATCTGGCCTCATTGCCGAAAACAAAAAAGCCGCCTTTGACTACTTTTTTGAGGAACGGCATGAGTGCGGCATGGTGCTTGAAGGTTGGGAAGTAAAAGCTGTCAGGGAAGGCAAGGTTCAACTGACAGATGGTTATGTGGTCATTCGCAACAAAGAGATGTACATCATCGGTTGTTTGATCAACCCCCTTAAAACCGCCTCAACGCATGTCAACCCAGAAGCGGCCCGCACCCGCAAGCTGCTTTTGAAGCGCGAGGAAATTGACCGCCTCACCAGCAAAGTCGAACAGAAGGGTTTCACGCTGGTGCCTATCAATCTTCATTGGAAGACAGGCTTCATCAAGTGCGAAGTTGCGCTTGCCAAGGGCAAGGCTGAACACGATAAACGCGACACCATCAAAGATCGCGAGGGCAAGCGCGAGGTAGAGCGGGCCATGAAAAGCCGCAACCGCTAAGCTGCGCTCAGTTCAAATGACGCAATGGATGCGTCTCTGGCGTCCAAGGACTTTCGAAAAAAAGCGGCCACTCGTCTTGAGCAACATCGGCTATTTGCGCATGCGCCCACTTAGGATGGTGATCTTTGTCAATGGCCAACGCGCGAATGCCCTCCACTGTCTCACTCTTTTGAAGCAAGTGAAAACAGTGGTGCACCATGTCGCGTTCCATGCGCAAATCGTCGGCCAAGCCCATGCTGCGTGCTTTGCGAATTTGAGCCAAGACCACATGCACCATGAGGGGCGAAGCCTTGTTAAGACTGGCCAGTGTTTGAAGCGCCCAAGCAGACTTTTCTTGCTCTAAGGCTAAGCTGATTTCCAAGGGGCTAGAAAGTGCAAAGCATTTGTCGATGGCCGCTTTGTCAGGGAACTGCGCAGGCTCAAACTTTGTAAATTGGCTTTGCACCCATCGCTCTACTGCTTCGCCACTTTCAAAAGGCGTGCTGAGCAATGTTTTCCAGATGAGCGGCAACCTTTGGGCCTCAATCAGGCCATCGGCAAGTCCAGCCAAGATGGCCTGATGGCCATTGATTTTTTGTCCAGTGAGTCCTAAATACTCACCCAGATGACCTGGGCATCGGCTGAGAAAATAACCGCCACCCACATCTGGAAACAAACCAATGTGCGTTTCAGGCATGGCCATCTGCGTTCTGTCTGTCACGATGCGCACACTGGCGCCCTGACTGATGCCCATGCCACCGCCCATCACCACACCATCCATAAAAGCAAGGTAAGGTTTGGAGTAGGTGTGAATCAAATGGTTCAAAGCATATTCTTCTGTGAAGAAGTCGCCTAGGCTGTCATCACCTGCCAGAGCCGCTTGATGGAAAAAACGAATGTCGCCGCCAGCACAAAAATGTCCAAATGCCTCTTCTTTGCCCTGCCCCCGAACCAGCACAGCTAAGACCTGCGGGTTGTTCTGAAATTCCAGCAAGGCATTGGTCAGCAAGCGCACCATGTCAAGCGAAAGCGCATTCAAGGCCTTGGGTCGATTCAAGGTAATGCAACCCACACGCCCCGACACTTCATGCCTAACAAGTGCATCCGCATTCATTGAAGGATTGATCACATTCACGTCAGACATTGCGTTGTCTCCATCCAAACCATTCATTGGCAAACAAGGCTGCAATGACCAGGCTACCACCGATTAAAACACTGAGCTGGGGCTCTTCGTTGGCGCCCCACCAAGCCAAAGCAATACCGAAAATAACTTCCAGCAATGCCAACAAAGAAACTTCGGGCGCCTTTAACACCCTAGCGCAGATGACTGACAGCGTACACGGAATTGCCAATTGCACAATGCCCAACAAGGCGAGCAAACTGATGTCGTGTGCGTTGGCTTGTAAGGGCCAAGCCATTGGCAGAGTCAGGATGCTAGAGATGATGGCACCCAATAGAACCGCTGGAACCAAGTCAATGGAAACGCCCGATTTTTGACTTAGGTGGGTCAAATTCCATTGCGTCGCTCCCGCCAAGGGGACAAACAGTGCAATACCGACGCCCAACAGAAAATTGGGATCTCCCAATTGCAATTGGCTTACGAACATCATGGCAATGCCAGCGCCTGCAACGCCAATGGCAATCCATGTGCGAAGTGGCAGGCGGTGAGAAGTAAAAAGCCAGGCGCCAAGTGCAGTGAGCAAAGGCCCACATGCCAAAGTAATCAAGACATTGGCAACGGCTGTGAGTGTAATTGCCATCATGAAAGCTGTGAACATGATGCACCAGCACACACCTGACAACCAAAAATAGCGATTGCGCCAAGGCAGCCGTTTCCAGACGCCCAAGCCTTGCCATGCAGTCAAAATAACCACCAGACCAAGCACAGTGAATGCGCTACGCCAGAAGGTCACTTCAAAGCCCCGCGCTTGATCAAGGTGCCTTGTGACGACGCCCGCAATGGACCACATTGCGGTGACCAGCACCATCAAGGCAACTGCGTGACCGTGCTTGAGTTTGAGCACTTTGGGTGCTTGTAAAGATTATCGACTTGATCGCAGATTAAGCGCGACCAGCCTTCTTGCGCTCGTGCTCTTTCAAGAAGCGCTTGCGCAGACGAACACTCTTAGGCGTGATTTCAACCAACTCGTCATCGTCAATGAACTCAACGCCGTACTCAAGCGTCAGGTCAATGGGCGGCGTAATTTTGATGGCGTCCTCTTTGCCAGAGACGCGGAAGTTGGTGAGCTGCTTTGTACGCGTGGCATTCACCACCAAATCGTTGTCACGGCTGTGGATACCCACAATCATGCCTTCGTACACAGGGTCATTGGCTTTCACAAACATGCGACCGCGATCGTCCAACTTGCCCAAGGCGTAAGTGAAAATTTCACCGTCGTCCATGGAAATCAGCACGCCGTTTTTACGGCCACCAATTTCACCTTTGTGCGCTTCATAGCTGTCAAAGATGTTGGAAATCAAACCAGAGCCACGTGTCAAGTTCAAGAACTCGTTGGTAAAGCCAATCAAGCCACGGGCAGGAATGCGGTATTCCAAACGCACACGGCCGCGACCATCGGGTTCCATGTTCACGAGTTCGCCTTTGCGCTCACCCAAGGCTTGCATCACGCCGCCTTGGTGTGTTTCTTCGATGTCGGCTGTCACCAACTCGATAGGCTCATGACGCTCACCATTGACGTCGCGGTAAACCACGCGGGGTTTAGAGACTGCCAGTTCGTAGCCTTCACGGCGCATGTTTTCGAGCAAGATGGTGAGGTGCAATTCACCCCGGCCTGCCACGTCAAAGATACCTTCTTCATCGGTTTCTTTCACGCGCAAAGCAACGTTGTGCTGAAGTTCTTTTTGCAAACGATCCCAAATTTGACGGCTGGTGACGTACTTGCCTTCACGACCGGCCAAGGGGCTGGTGTTCACGCAGAAGTTCATGGTCAGTGTGGGCTCATCGATTTTGAGCATGGGCAAGGGTGCTGGATTTATGGGGTCAGTGACTGTGACGCCAATGTTCAAATCGGCAATGCCGTTGATGAGCACAATGTCACCAGGGCCAGCTTCGGTCACTTGAACGCGCTCCAAGCCACGAAACGTCAGAACTTGATTGACGCGGCCTTTGATGGCAGAGCCATCAGGGCCTTCCATGACCATCACATCCATCATGGGTTTGATGGTGCCTTGGCTGATGCGGCCCACACCAATGCGGCCCACAAAGGTTGAAAAATCCAGTGCTGAAATTTGCAATTGCAAAGGTGCTTCTGGGTCACCTGCTTGTGCGGGCACATGGCTCAGTACAGTGTTGAAAAGTGCAGACATGTCAGGACCCCACTGCTCGCCTGGTGCACCCTCTGTCATTGATGTCCAACCGTTAATGCCAGAGGCATACACCACAGGGAAATCCAGCTGTTCGTCAGTAGCGCCCAATTTATCGAACAAGTCGAAGGCCTGATTCACCACTTTGTCGGGGTTGGCGCCCGGCTTATCAACCTTGTTAACCACCACGATAGGCTTGAGACCCAAAGCCAAAGCTTTTTTGGTCACAAAACGCGTTTGGGGCATGGGGCCTTCTTGCGCATCAATGAGCAACACCACACCGTCCACCATGGACAATGCGCGCTCTACTTCACCGCCAAAGTCGGCGTGGCCTGGGGTGTCAACGATGTTGATGTGCGTGCCTTCCCAGCTGACGGCACAGTTTTTGGCCAAGATGGTAATGCCACGTTCGCGTTCGATGGCGTTGTTGTCCATGACGGTGTCGACCACTTTTTCGTGTTCGGCAAATGTGCCGGACTGACGCAGCAGTTGATCAACCATGGTGGTTTTACCGTGGTCAACGTGGGCGATGATCGCGATGTTACGAATTTGTCTAGTCATGCTAAGGTCTTCTCCAAAATTGATTGAATCTCTAGGGGGCTTAGCAAGCGCCCCGGAATAAGTTCACCAGCTTTCACATGCGCAGAGCCCAAAAGCGCGCGCGGTGAATCGCCGTACACAGCAACATGCAAGTTGTCGGGCCAATCGCCTCGACGGCGCACGCCGCTTAAGAATCTGCCAGCATCATCTGCGGGCAAGGTGACAGGGGTATGACCGTCGAGCAAAGCGTCGACGGGCAACAATTTCATTTCTCGATCTGCTTCAGGCAAAGCTTCTAATTCTTCAAGGCTGATGCATTCGGCAATACCGAAAGGGCCGGTTTGAATGCGGCGCAATGCGCTGAGGTGCGCGCAGGTGCCTAGTGCAACGGCAATGTCTTCGCCCAAGGTGCGAATGTAGGTGCCCTTGCTACAAGTCACTGTCATTTTCAAGCGACGCTGCGCATTGACAGGTGCAATTTCTTCTAACGCTAACTTGTGAATGACGATATGCCTTGCTTCGCGCTCTACTTCAATGCCAGCACGCGCGTAGTCGTACAAGGCTTTGCCGTCCTTTTTCAAGGCGCTGTACATCGGTGGAATTTGATCAATGGGGCCAGTGAACTTAAGCTGCACCTGCTGAAGCTGTTCAGGCATCAAGTTCACAGGCTTTTCGGCAACAACTTCACCCTCTAAATCGCCTGTGCTGGTTTGAACCCCCAAAACGGCAATGGCTTCATAGGTTTTGTCAGCGTCTAAATGCAGCTGACTGAACTTGGTAGCAGCGCCAAAGCACAGTGGCAAGACACCCGTGGCCAGAGGATCTAAGGTGCCTGTGTGCCCTGCTTTTTCAGCGCGCAACAACCACTTTGCTTTTTGCAAAGCATCGTTACTCGACAAGCCATATGGTTTGTCTAGCAACAGCACCCCATGCACAGGGCGCCGTTGCACCCTGGTGCGTGGCGCGTTCATGTCAGACCTCGTCTTTGGAACGTGAAGCCACTGCCTTGGAGATCAAGGCATTCATGTCCGATGCACGCTCGGTGGTGCGATCAAAAATGAAATGGAGTGTGGGAACCGTGTGAATTTGCAAACGCTTGAACAAGCCATTTCGCAGAAAACCAGCCGCAGCATTTAAGCCTTCGGTAGCCTCCTCTGGCTTGCCCGTGATAAGGCTGAAAAACACCTTGGCATGTGCGTAGTCGGGGGTGACCTCAACGGCATTCAAAGTGACCATGCCCACACGGGGATCTTTGAGCTCGCGCGCAATCAGCTCCGACAGATCCCTTTGGATCTGGTCGGCCACGCGAAATCCGCGATGGGCTGAGCTGGTAGGTTTGCGAGCCATGGTGACTGATTGATTGTCTGATGGGTTAAGTTAAATCGTCCGCGCGATTTCTTTAACTTCAAAGAACTCGAGTTGGTCGCCCACTGAAATGTCGTTGTAGTTTTTGAGTTTGATACCGCACTCGAAACCTTCTTTGACTTCGCGAACGTCGTCTTTGAGGCGTTTGAGTGAGTCAATGTCGCCGGTATAAATAACCACGTTGTCGCGCAGCAGACGGAACCTGGAAGAACGCGTAACCTGACCGGTGGTGACCATACAACCCGCAACCGTACCAATTTTGGATGCCACAAACACGGTCCGAATTTCGGCCATGCCAATGACTTCTTCTTTTTGCTCGGGTGCCAACATGCCAGACATGGCGGCTTTCAGTTCATCGACAGCGTCATAAATGATGTTGTAGTAATTGATGCTGACGCCGTTGCTTTCGGCTTGTTTGCGCGCGCCTGCATCGGCACGCACATTGAAGCCAATGACGACCGCTTTGGATGCGATGGCCAAATTGATGTCGGACTCGCTAATGCCACCCACCGCGGCATAGACCAATTGAACCTTGATCTCGTCGGTAGACAGTTTGAGCAAAGAAGCGGCCAAGGCTTCTTGTGAACCTTGTACGTCTGCTTTGACAATGATGGGCAAAGTTTTGACTTCGCCAGCACTGATGTCTGTGAACATGTTTTCCAACTTGGCGGCTTGCTGCTTGGCCAGTTTGGTGTTGCGGAATTTGCCAGCACGGTAAGTGGCAATTTCACGGGCGCGACGTTCGTCATTGAGGACCATGAATTCGTCACCGGCTTGTGGCACTTCCGTCAAACCCTGAATCTCGACAGGAATAGAGGGGCCAGCCGATTTGATGGCCTTGCCGTTTTCGTCCAACATGGCTCGAACACGGCCAAATGTTTGACCCGCCAACACCACATCGCCGGTAGACAAGGTGCCCGACTGAACAAGTATGGTGGCCACAGGACCACGACCTTTGTCCAAGCGAGCTTCAATGACCAAGCCTTTGGCAGCTGCAGCCACAGGCGCACGGAGCTCAAGCACCTCAGCTTGCAACAATACTTGCTCTAGCAAAGCATCAATACCGGCACCTGTTTTGGCGGAAACTCCCACGAAGGGTGACTCACCACCAAACTCTTCAGGCACCACTTCTTCTGCGACCAACTCGCCTTTGACGCGGTCGAGGTTGGCATCGGGCTTGTCAATTTTGTTGATGGCCACAACAATGGGCACACCCGCAGCCTTGGCATGCTTGATGGCTTCTTTGGTTTGCGGCATCACGCCGTCATCGGCGGCAACCACCAAAATGACGATGTCGGTGGCTTGTGCGCCACGTGCACGCATGGCCGTAAAGGCTTCGTGGCCTGGGGTGTCCAAAAAGGACACCATGCCACGATCTGTTTGAACGTGATAGGCACCAATGTGCTGAGTAATGCCACCGGCTTCGCCAGACGCCACTTTGGCACGGCGAATGTAGTCAAGCAGAGAAGTTTTGCCGTGATCAACGTGTCCCATGACGGTCACCACTGGCGCACGTGGCAACAATGGCGCATCACTTTGTGACACTTCTTCATCGGTAAATGCTTCTGGATCGTCTAGCGCAGCAACCACGGCTTTGTGGCCCAACTCTTCCACCAAAATCATGGCGGTGTCTTGGTCCAAAGGCTGGTTGATGGTGACCATCTGACCCAGTTTCATGAGCTGCTTGATAACCTCAGAAGCCTTGATGGCCATCTTGTGAGCCAACTCGGCCACGGTGATGGTTTCTGGCACATGGACTTCAATGATGCGAGTTTCGGCAGGAGCCGCTTGCACATGCTCTTCGCGATCACGCTCGTTGCCTCTGCGATTTTTCGGACCACCGCGCCAATTGTTTCTTCCAACGCCACCGCTGGTATCGCCACGTGTTGGAATGGCTTTCTTTTTGGCAGGATCACCTGCCCAACTTGACGAAAGCTTGGCAGATTTAACTTCCTTGTTGCCGCCTGGTGCAGCATCTTTGGCTTCTGTTGCAGCAGCAGCTTTTTTGGAGACAGCGCCAGGCACTTGAGCTGGCTTGTGAAGCGTTCCTTTGGCAGCTTTTGGATCAACTTTAGGAACTTCTTTAGGGGGTGCCTTTTTAGCCGGACCACTCATCATGGCGCGAATGGCTTCTGCTTCTGCCAACGCTTTATTGCGGCGTTGGTTTAGATCACGTTCCCGAAGTGCTTCATCTTCAATGATGGCTTTTGCATCGGCATCTGCCTGATCTTCTGCAGCTTTGATCTTGGCTACCTTGTCAGCTTTGACCAAGGCCTCAGCATTCACGCGATCGTTTTCGGCAGATTGGGCAATAGAGGGATCAACAGGCTTAGAAGCAGCATTGATGCTGTCTGCCTCGTGCTGAGCAGCTGCGACTTTGGCACTGCGAATGGCAGCGGCTTGAGCCACAAGTTCTTCGGGTGATGGCACTGCAGCACCGTCATCGGGTTCAGAGGCTTGCTTGGCCTTAGCCTCTTCGCGTTTGGCCAGTTCCTTGGCCTCACGATCACGGCGTTTCTCGGCCAATTCTTCTTCTTGGCGCCTTAATAACTCGGCCTGACTGCGGGCTTCCTCTTCGCGCCTTGCCAATTCGGCATGGTCGATGAGGAGTGCTGCAGGCTCAGTAGCCGACGTCGATGTTGTTTCGGCTTCGTCATCGCGCTTGATGAATGTGCGTTTTTTACGCACTTCAACTTGAATGGTTCTTGCTTTGCCAGTGGCATCGGCTTGTTTGATTTCGCTGGTGGATTTTTTCACCAACGTGATCTTTTTACGCTCGCCGGCGACAGTGCCATGACTGGCTTGCAAATAGCTCAAAAGCTTTTGCTTGTCGTTTTCAGTCAGCGCGTCGGTGGCCGCTGACTTGTCGACACCTGCTGAGTGCAACTGCTCTAGCAAGGTATCTGGTGATTTTTTGAGTTCGCTAGCGAACTCGGCGACAGTATTACTGGACATATGGGGTTCTAGCCTCCTTGAGATTAGGCCTGACCAGCGAACCAATGTTCGCGGGCTTTCATGATCAGGGCGGTGGCTTCACCATCGGTTTGTCCGGTGATGTCGGTGAGTTCGTCAGTGGCCAAGTCGGCCAGATCGTCGCGCGTATTGACACCCGCTTCAACCAATTTGGCAATCAGCTCGGGGGTCAGGCCTTCAAGATCGCGGAGGTCTTGAGAGACATCGTCAACACTTTCTTCTCGCACGATTTCTTGTGTGAGCAAAGCGTCCTTGGCGCGAGTGCGCAGTTCATTCACAGTGTCTTCATCGAAGCTGTCAATCTCCAACATTTCTTGGATGGGCACATAAGCCACTTCTTCCAAGCTTGTGAAGCCTTCTTCAATCAGAATGTCTGCGATTTCTTGGTCAACATCCAATTTTTCCATGAACAACGCGCGAATGCCGGTTGTTTCCTCAGCTTGCTTTTGAGCAGATTCAGCGGCATCCATGATGTTGATTTTCCAACCGGTGAGGTCGGAAGCCAATCGAACATTTTGTCCGCCACGGCCAATGGCAATGGCCAAATTTTCTTCATCAACGACCACGTCCATGGCGTGCTTTTCTTCGTCAACCACAATGGATTGAACGTTGGCAGGTGCCAAAGCGCCAATGACAAATTGAGCTGGATCTTCACTCCACAAGACAATGTCAACTCGCTCGCCGGCCAGTTCGTTGGTAACGCCATTGACACGGGTACCGCGAACACCGACGCAGGTGCCGATAGGATCAACGCGTTTGTCATGAGACAACACGGCAATCTTGGCGCGTGAACCGGGGTCGCGTGCGCAAGATTTAATTTCTAGCAAGCCTTGTTCAATTTCGGGAACTTCTTGACTGAAAAGTTCAATCATGAATTCGGGTGAAGAGCGAGACAAGATGATGGGCGCACCCCGCAAAGTCAGATCAACTTCCATGATCATGGCGCGAACGCGGTCACCATTGCGAAGGTTCTCTTTGGGAATCATTTCGCTGCGACGCAGGCGGCCTTCAACACGGCCAGACTCGACAATGATGTCGCCCTTGTCCATGCGCTTGACGGTACCCACCAAAATTTTCTCGCCGCGCGCCATGAACTCGTTGAGTAACATTTCGCGCTCGGCATCGCGAATTTTTTGCAAGATGACTTGTTTGGCCGCCATGGCGCCAATGCGGCCAATGGGCAATGATTCAACGGACTCTTCGATGTACTCGTCAACTTCAATGTCCGCAATTTGCTCTATAGCTTCAAACAGCAAAATTTCTTGGTCGGGCAATTGCAAACCTGCTTCATCTGGCACCACATGCCAGCGGCGGAAAGTTTCGTAGTTGCCGCTGTCACGGTCAATGGCAACGCGAATATCGACGTCACCTTCGTAAAGCTTTTTAGTAGCTTGGGCTAAAGCGGATTCAACGGCACCAAAAACGATGTCACGTTCAACGTTCTTTTCACGTGAGATGGCTTCAACCAGCATCAACAGTTCGCGGTTCATGTTAATTCTCTCCTAAGTCTGTTTTGGGCTTACGGCCCTTGAAATCAACCACTGGCGCGAGACGCGCCTCTCTTAATTCATTCAAATAAAACCCAAGCACTTGCATGGGCACTGGCGGACGGTTTTTGCTAACACGCGCACCAGGCTTTGGCTCGGGCGCATCTGACCAAACAATTTGCCATGTATTCTCGGCATCGGCTTTTTCAAGCGTTCCCCTGAACTTCTTTCGCGTTGCATTGACCAATCCAGCAGCGGCCTCTCCCATGGGGGCCTTCAGCGTGATATCAATCAACTCGCCTTCAAATCGGGCCAAGTCTTTGTCATTGCGCAGCGGTCGATCAATGCCAGGCGATGACACTTCTAAACGGCGGTATTCAGCACCGTCTACCTCAAGCGCAAACATCAATTGGCGATTGACCTTTTCACAATCTTCAACAGTGACCAACGGTATGTCGAATCGGTCAACACCGTCCTGCCAAGGGTTGTCGATGGTGATGCGCACAAGACCACCGGCTGAGCGTTCAATCTCAACCAGTTCATAGCCCAAACCGGCTACGGTTTCTTCAACAATCTGCTGCAATGCCACTCGAAATGGATTTTCTTAAAAAGGGTTAACTCAAAATTGCTTCATTTTTCAAAGGATTTTTGAGCAGTAAAAACCCTGCTCACTAATCGATCGGCCAAAAAAAACGGGCGGTGAAAACCCGCCCGTTTGGTCGTGAACCCGCATTCTAATCCATAAATACTTGATTTGGAACGATTTTGTTGGAAAAAAGCGGCAACTTAGGCCAGTGTTTGGTTCAGTTGAGGCACGGCTGAAAGCAAGGTTTTTGTATAAGCCGCCTGCGGATTGTTCAAAATTTGAGAAGCGTCTCCAATTTCAACAATTTCCCCTTCATGCATGACTGCCACCCTGTCGGCCAAATAAGCCACAACCCCGATGTTATGGGTCACAAAAAGAAAGCTGACACCCAGCGAATCTTGGAGTTCTCTGAGCAAGTTCAAAATTTGCGCTTGAACCGACACATCCAGTGCTGATGTGGGTTCATCGCAAACGATCAAACTTGGTTTGACAGCCAACGCTCTTGCAATGGCAATTCTCTGTCGCTGGCCGCCTGAAAATTCGTGGGGGTACCGGTCGAGGGCATCTTTGCGAAGACCCACCTGGTCCATCAAAACCTTCAAGTCAGCCTGACGTTGATCGGTTGACCACTCGGGGTGAAGGCTCTTCATGCCCTCTTCCAATATTTCCTGCACTCGCATGCGAGGATTCAAGGAGGCAAAGGGGTTTTGGAAAATAATTTGCAGTTGACGTCGCGAGGCCATCAGGTCTCGTCCCTTCAATTGGAACAAATTTTGTCCCTGAAGAACAGCAAGACCAGTGACCTGGGTTTGAGGCGTTAACAATTGAAGCAGTGCTTTGCCAATGGTGGTTTTGCCGCAACCTGATTCCCCAACCAAAGCCAATGTTTGGCCTTTTTGAATGTCAAAACTGACATTCTTAACGGCCTGAAAGCTTTGTCGCCCTCCCAATACCCCGCCACCCATTGAATAAGTCACTGACAAGTTTTTGATAGAAAGCAAGACTGAATGGTCATTGGAGACCATGCCGGAACGATCGAGCAATGGCGGCAGAGACATGGCTTGAAGTCCGACGTCATGAACCCTGACGCATCGAACATGGTGATCTTCAGTCAGGGCTGTCATGGGGACTGATTTTTCAACACATGACTCTGTTTGATAGGGGCATCTTGGCGCAAAGCGACATCCATGAAAAGTCTGCGTCAAAGCAGGCACCGTGCCTTGAATGGCCGCCAATTGATGGCCTCTTAAGTCTTCACCCGGCAATGCCTGAAGCAGCAATTTGGCATAAGGATGCGACGGCCGAACAAAAAAATCTGCAGCCGAAGCGACTTCAACGATTTGGCCGGCATACATCAAAGCCACCTGATCTGCCATGCCACTCACAACGGCCAGATCATGGGTGATCAGAAGCATGGCCATGCCGCGCTCCTTTTGCAGGCTTTTCAGCAAGTCCAAAATCTGCGCTTGGATGGTGACATCAAGGGCTGTTGTGGGTTCGTCTGCAATCAATAAATCGGGTTCGGCTGCCAAGGCGATGGCAATCATGACCCGCTGCAATTGACCGCCTGACATTTCAAATGGGTAATTGCCCATTCGCCTTGCAGGCTCTGGCAAGCCAACTTTGGTCAGCCATTCAATGGCACGCGAACGTGCCTCATCCCCTTTCAAGGAAGTGTGCTGAAGAATAACTTCCAAAATTTGATCACCCACCGTCATGACCGGATTGAGGCTGGTGGATGGCTCTTGAAAAATGATGGAAATGCGGCGTCCCCGAATAGATCGCATCTGATTTTCACTGAGCTGAAAAACATCGACATCCGATAATTTGACTTGGCCACTTTGAATGACAGCATTGTCAGGTAGCAAGCGCAACAAAGAGAGTGCGGTCATGGATTTGCCGCAACCGGATTCGCCGACCAATGCAAATGTTTGGCCTTTATGAAGGGTCAAATTGAGCGCATCCACCGCGCGAGCCATGCCCAGCTCAGTTTGCAAATCAACCACCAGATTCTTCACATTCAGTTGCTGGGTCATGCTGCCACCTCTTGTGTTGGCGCTGTGGCCGAACTTGCGCTGCGAAGTCTGGTTCGAGGATCGAAGGCATCTCTGATGGCATCAGCCAGTAAGTTGGCACTGAGCACAATCAGGAACATAAAACCGAAGGCCGTCGTCAGTGTCCACCAAACCAAAGGCGTTGCCGCCAGCTCAGCGCGAGCGGTGTTGATCATGACGCCAAAACTGGCGGTCTTTGGATCAACGCCCACGCCGACATAGGACAAAACAGCTTCAGCCAAGACAAAACTGGAAAATTGCATCACGGTATTGATGAGCACCAAGTGCATCAAATTAGGAATGATGTGACGCCATAAAACGCGAGGGGTTGAGACACCAAAAGCTCTGGCAGACTGGATGTATTCCAATTCGCGCAACTTGAGAGTTTCACCACGAACCAGTCGGCATAATCCCGTGAACGAGGTGATACCTAAGATGAGGCATAAGAAAAACAAACGGGCATCGGCACGTTCTAAAGATGTTTCAAAAATACCTTGATTTTTATCGATGAAGACTTGAAGCAGCAATACCGAGGCTGCAATCAATAGGACATCTGGAATCGATGCAAGGAGGGTATAGACATATTGAATGACCTCATCCACCCAGCCACGCAAATAGCCCGCCATAACGCCCAGCAGCAGCGCCAATGGCAATACCACCAAGGTCGTTAATCCACCAATGACCAAGGCGGTGCGCACACTCTTCATGGCAAAGACCAATACTGAATTGCCAGTTCGATCAGTACCAAACACATGGTAACCCTGTGACAGGAATGCCACCCAGCAGATTGCCAGGGTCATGAGGGTGAAAGTGATGGCCATCGAGCGCCATGGCCATTCGGTTTGTCCATGTAGAAATTTAGAAGCAACGATTGCCAAACTTTGCCGACTTCCATAACGGGCCAGCAAGAGTCCAAGCATCAGCACGCCAAGCACAATGCAGCTTGCCCACCCAAGCGCAACGGCAGTTCGTTGGTAAATATCGGCCGAAAGTTGAAGCTCAGGTTGGTCGAGGTGTTTGCCGCCAAACCGCAGGCGCGGATAGTCACGGACTGACACCCCATCACGCTCGAAAGTTTCTTTTCGAAATGCAACTGCCGACAGCGGTTCTGAATAACTTCGCTCTCTGGCAGTTGCGAGGGGTTGCAATATTTCATCAAGAACTGAATTGGCTTCAGATGAATATTGAATAGCCTGACCTGGTGCAGATGGCAAAACTTTTCTGTAATGAATGGAGTCTGTGAACGCCACCAACAAAAAGAATCCCAAGACCATGCTGCTGACCATGGCCACAGGCCGTTTCATGGCCAAGCGCCAATTGGCTCTGAGGTTGCGATCTGACCGAACATGCCAGATGTACCAAAGTACAAACAGCAGGATGGCATAAACAAAAATATCGGTTATCAGGAATACGGGTTGCATGGTGCGCTTACTGCAAACGAATGCGTGGGTCAGCCAAGGTGTAGCTGATGTCGGTCAAGATCAAACCAAGGATGTACAAAAATGAACCCATGAAAACCATCGCTCGAACGATGGCAAAGTCTTGGCCTGCAATGGCTTCAATCAAATAACTGCCTAAACCTGGAATGGCAAAAAATGATTCTGTGATCAAACTGCCCATGAACAGCAAAGGAATCACGGCCACAGAGGCACTCAAGATGGGAATGAGTGCATTTCGAAGAACATGAACCAAAAGGACCCTGCTTTCAGACAAGCCTTTGGATCTAGCGGTTCGAACATAGTCTTTGCCAATTTCTTCCATGAAAAGCGTTCTGTTAAATCGCACCTCGCCACCCAGTCTAGACAAGATACCCACAGCAATGGGAAGCACCAAAAAGCGCCAAGCATCCATCCCAGGCGCAAAGCCCGATACGGGCATGAGCTGCAACACACGCGAAAACATGAACTGCCCCATCACGATGAAAAACAGCGACGAAATGGACATGAACACCACGCACAAAACGGTACCCCAAAAATCAAGGTAGGTGGCTCTAAAAAATGCCAAGCCCAAAGCCAACACGATCGACACGCCTAAGCCGACAACAAAGGTCGGTAATGCCAACGCAAGAGAAGGCCCAGCACGCCTCACAATTTCTGAAGCAATGTCACGGCCACTGTCTGCACGACCAAAGTCAAAGGCAAACATTCGCAAAGAACTGTCCATGAACAATGTATTGCTTAATTTGGCAATGCCCTGCTCTTGTTCATTGAAAAACAAAGGACGGTCATAGCCCCGTTCTGCCTTCCATTTTTCGATGGCATCGGGTGTGACGCGCTTACCACCCAATTGCATGCGTGCCATGTCGTCTGGTGTATTGACTTTGAAAAAAAGGACAAAGGTGAGTAAGTTAATGCCAATCAAAATGGCCAAGCCATAGGCCAACTTGCGTGTTAAAAATCGCAGCATCACAAACTCCTTGTGGTGGCAACGCCCGTTTGCACGGCACGCTGTGATTGACGCCTTCGCCAAGCTTGCCAAGCAGGCCAAGCTACTGCAAGTAATAAAAGAGGCAGCACGGCAAGAGGCCACCAAATGGCTTGATTCCACTCTTTGATTTTGCTGATGCGCAGAGGGGCATCAATTCTCAAATACGGCAAGTTGTCGCGAATGATGTTGGAGGGCTTGCCGTTACCCACCCACTGATGGTAGGCGCCGCCAAATTCTTCAGACCATCCAAACAGCATGGGCATTTCCTCCTGCATGATTTCAATCATGCGGGCAATCATGGCGGCTCTTTCAGGCGTATCTTCTAAGTCTTTCATGCGATCGAACAATCGATCAAATTCTGGGTGCGCAAAATTGCTTGCATTTTCACCGTCAAACTTGGCCTTCGAATTTGGACCGTATAACAAGAACAGGAAATTTTCTGGATCAGGATAGTCAGCCAGCCAGCCCCAGAAAAAGAATTGGGCAGACCCTTTGCGCATCTTGTCTTGAAAACGGTTGTAGTCTGTGTTTCTAATTTCAATTTGAATATTGAGCTTGGCAAATTGTTTGGACACCCAATCCAAGCGTGCTTTGTAGCCGGGTCCTACGCCTTGCGTGTCGTAGTTCAAGACCAAGGGTTGCCCTGTTTTCAGATCACGTCCGTCTGGATAGCCTGCCTCGGTCAATAATTTTTTCGCAACTTCAATCGACTTGCGTTTGAATTTACCATCCGGCATTTTGTCGTAAATGGCGGGGTTGTGATTGGACAAGTTGTTGCCAAATAAACCAGGCACCACCACGCTGTGATTCACCTGAGCACGGTCATCTTCAAAGATAGAGACATACTCTTCAAAGTCAAAGGCAATGGCCAATGCTTGCCTCAATTTTCTATTGCGAACTTGGTCTTCAGGTGTTTTACCCAAACCAACAATGGGGTCTAACCAATTGAATCCAAAGTGCCAAAAACCAACTTGAATGGTGCTGGGCAGTTGAATTTTTCGTTCAAGCAATTCTTTGGCGCGTCCAGTGCCATCTTGAATTGAAACCTGGTAGCCAATGCCTGGCTCGCCACGTTCAAGTTGCGGAATGTCGTAGTAGCCTTGGATGAATTTGGTGGCCACCGAAGTTCCTTCTTTTTCAATGACCGACACCACCTTGTCAACAAAGGGGGTTCTTTTGCCACAGTCCTTCAACAGGCCTTTTTCTTGGTCGCCTGGTTCACCTTCGCATGGATAAGGAACACCTCGGTAATTGGGATTGCGTACCAACTCCATGCGCGAATTGGGCACATATTCAGTCAGCATGTAAGGCCCGGTTCCGACTGGCCAGGTGTCTGGATTTAAATTTCGACGTGACATGCCATCTTGCGCATAAAAAGCATCCACTTCCCAAGGGATGGGTGAGAAGAAGGTCATGGCCAACCAATATTTAAACTGCGGGTACTTACCGACCACCCGAATTTTCAAAGTGTGCGCGTCTAGAACTTCGACACCTGAAAGCGCATGCTCTCGAAAATCAAGCCAAGGCAGATGGCCAAGTGGCCCAACTTCTCTGGCTGATTTGCCTGCCTTCAGTTTTTCATTGAAGGTTTTGATCTCTTTGCCATAGTCTGTAAGCCCGACAATTTTTTCCGATAAAAAACCAAATGAGGGAGAC
>CALCBL010000338.1 GCA_937897495.1 uncultured Burkholderiales bacterium | reverse complement strand
GGCTGCAAACGCTGACGGACTATTTGCCTTTGACGGCGGCCATTGAATTGGTCCGGCCGCTGTTCTTGGACCAATGGCCCACCCATGTCGCCAGCAATTTGTGTTTGCTGATCGGCGTGACGGTTGTCGCTTTTTGGGTGGCCTTGGCCTTAACGCGACAACGTTTCAGAGCTTGAGTTCAAGCCTTGCAATTATTTTTTAACTTTCCATTTTTTTACATCATGATCATTCAAAAAGTTGGCATCATTGGCGCGGGAACCATGGGTAACGGCATCGCACAAGCATGTGCAGTCGTCGGTATTCCAGTGGTGATGGTGGATATTTCGGAAGCCGCCGTGGCCAAGGGCATTGCCACGGTGTCTGGCAGCTTAGACCGCTTGCTCAAAAAAGAAAAAATAACGGAGGCAGACAAGGCCGCAGCCCTTTCTAAAATTCAAGGCAGCACGCGGTACGAAGACTTGCAAGACGCAGATTTGGTCATTGAGGCCGCCACAGAAAACCAAGATTTGAAAATCAAAATCTTGAAACAGCTGGATGGCATGTTGGCACCCGAAGTGATCATCGCCTCCAACACATCGTCAATTTCCATCACACAGTTGGCTGCTGTGACCACGCGTGCCGAGCGCTTCATTGGCATGCACTTTTTCAACCCCGTGCCCATGATGGCGCTGGTGGAAATCATTCGCGGTTTGCAAACCAGCGATGCCACACACGATGCCGTGCACGCCTTGGCCACAGCTCTAGGTAAAACGCCCATCACCGTGAAGAACGCGCCTGGCTTTGTGGTCAACCGTATTTTGGTGCCCATGATCAATGAAGCCTTGTTTGTATTGTCAGAAGGCTTGGCCACACCCGACGACATTGACGCCGGCATGAAGCTCGGTTGCAACCAACACATTGGCCCCTTGGCCTTGGCCGATATGATCGGCTTGGATGTATGTCTGGCCGTCATGGAGGTGTACCTCAAAGAATTTGGCGACAGCAAATACCGCCCATGCCCGCTCTTGAAAGAGTTGGTGGCTGCAGGCAGATTGGGCCGCAAAACGGGCCACGGTGTTTACCAATATTGATCTTGCTCAAGTGCGCTAAGTGCACTTGTCTTTAACCTGAGTGCAAGGATTTCTATGACTCCCATTCATCCTGAAGGTAGCATCGACTTGGAAGTACGCGACGGCGTGCTGCTGATCGGCATCAATCGACCTAACAAGCGCAACGGCTTCACGCCCAAGATGTACCGAGAGTTGGGCGAGGCCTATACGCGGCTCGACGACGACCCGACACTGCGTGTTGGCGTGTTGCATGCCATGGGCGAGCACTTTACGGCGGGTCTTGATTTGCCCACCATCGCACCACTGATGCAACGCGGCGAAAAAGCCGTGCCAATGGGTTTGGTCGATCCTTTGAATTTGGGCATGGAAGGCTATCGCCGCCGTACCAAGCCCATGGTGGTGGCTGTGCAAGGCATTACCTACACCTTGGGCATTGAGTTGATGCTGGCGGCTGACATTGTGGTGGCTGCAGACAACTGCCGTTTCTCGCAATTGGAAGTCAAGCGCGGCATCATGGCCACGGGCGGCGCCACCTTGCGCATGGCTGAGCGCGCCGGCATGGGCAATGCCTTGTTGCATTTGCTCACGGGCGATGAGTTTGGCAGCGCAGAAGCATTGCGCTTGAATTTTGTTCAGCGCGTGGTGCCAGCAGGAATGCAATTGAGCGAAGCGCTGAACATGGCACAAGCCATTGCAGCGCAAGCGCCGATGGCCGTGGTGGCCACAAGACAAAATGTTTTGAAGGCGGTTGAGGATGGACCGCTGGTTGCCATGCATGAATTTATAACGGTTCAAAAAACCTTGTCCAACAGCGAAGACGCCAAAGAGGGCGTGCAGTCCTTCATCGAAAAACGCGCAGCTCGGTTCACTGGAAAATAGCCTTGTGATCAATGAACTAAGCGCTAACAGCCGTATCAATCCTTACACCTCGCTCACGCCAGATTTCGTTTTAGACGCCTTGGCCGAAACGGGTCTGATGGGCGATGGTCGTCTGACTGCATTAAGTTCTTACGAGAACCGCGTGTACCAAATCCACTTGGAAACAGAACGCACGCCGACCCAAACCGATGGCACGCCAGTGCCTGACAGTGTGGTGGCCAAGTTTTATCGGCCTGGCCGGTGGACCGATGCGCAAATTCAAGAGGAGCATGACTTCGCGGCAGAGTTGGTGGCCGCAGAAGTTCCGGTGGTGCCGCCTTTGGATTTGCAAGGCCGGACTTTGCATCACAAGGTTTTTGCAAGCAGTGTGAACAGGTCTGAAACACCTGCATCTGGTGTTGCTGTGAATCACAAAGACTTCCAAGGCTTTTCCTTTTCAGTCAGCGAACGAAGAGGCGGTCGCCCCCCTGAATTGGACGACGATGAAGTGTTGGAATGGATCGGTCGTTTTTTGGCACGCATTCACACTGTGGGTGCGGCCAAGCCATTTCACAATCGACCTGCACTCAGCATCGACACCTTCATGCAAGAGCCCAAAGATTGGCTGTCCAAGAACAAAGCCATTCCAATGGAAGTAGAGCGCGCATGGCAAGACACTTGGCAGCAAGCCATGGATGTGATGCATGCCAATGGTCTAGGCCTTGCACAAGGCAGTGACTGGCCGAATTTTCAAATGCTCAGATTGCATGGTGATTGTCATCCTGGCAATATTTTGTGGACGCCTGCCGACTTGCCGGGAGGCGGCCCGCACTTCGTTGACTTAGACGATGCCCGTATGGGCCCTGCAGTGCAAGATTTGTGGATGTTGTTGTCTGGCGATCGCAAGCAACGCTCGGGACAGTTGAGCATGTTGCTAGAAGGCTATGAGCAAGTGCGCGATTTTGATCGACGCGAGTTGGCCCTGATTGAGCCGCTGCGCACTTTGCGCTTGGTGCATTACAGCGCGTGGTTAGCGCGCCGTTGGAACGACCCCATTTTCCCCATTAACTTCCCTTGGTTTGGCACGCCCGATTACTGGCGCGGCCAAGTACAGATGTTGGAAGAGCAGATCGAGCAAATGCAAGAGCCGCTCTTGGTGGTTTAAACCAATAACGCGTTCACGCGGCGCACATAAGCCGCTGGATCTGCAGGCATACCGCCTTCGGCCAACAAGGCTTGGTCAAACAATATGTGGGCCAGGTCATTGAAGTGCACAGAGCCTTCTAGCTTTTTGACCAAAGCGTGTTCAGGATTGACTTCCAGCACAGGCTTTGATTCAGGGGCTTCTTGGCCCG
>CALCBL010000337.1 GCA_937897495.1 uncultured Burkholderiales bacterium | reverse complement strand
GGGATCGGCTTTGTCGTAAACAGACTCGCGAATGTCCTCGAACAACTTGCCAGTCACCAGAGACTCTGAGTTGAAAGGCACGTAGCCCACACTGCGGCGAGCGCCATAAAAATGCGATGTGAAAGTCAAGCCATACACGCAGCAAGCAGAGCCCGACAAAATGGTGGCGGTGCGGCGCATGCGCAGGCCAACACGCAATGAACCAAACGCAGGGCACATGCTTTGCGGTTGATCGTGTGGGCCTGCTTTGGGATCGACTGGATAGTCCTTGGCATATTGCGCCAACACTTCAGACTTGCCTGAGGCCTTGGCGGCAGCCAGCATTTTTTCACCACCCGAGTGGCAGCCCATACCATCGCCTTCGATGGTAGTGCTCATGCCCGCTGGCGCTTGAGAGGCTGGGACGATGGGAATCGTTTTGCTCATGGTGTCAGACTTCGTCGTACACAACTTCAAGGGTGGGCTTGCTGGTGTCAGTCTTGCCGCACATGTCAAATTGGGTGGCAGGCTCGAGCACCACATCGCGACCTACAGCAGAAGCTGCAAACAGGCCCAGCAACTGGTCTTGTGTCATGGGGTTCGGGCGAATCGGCACTGATGTATGGACGTTGGCGGCCAACTCGGCAAACATGGGGCCCCACACGGACTCAGGGCGGCCGATGATTTCGTAGCTGGCGCTCTTTCTGCGAATGTCTTCATTGGCAGGAATGGTGGACAAGACGGGGATACCGACCTTTTCGGCAAAGTTGGCAGCTTCACCGGTGCCATCGTCACGGTTGATCACCATGCCGGCCACACCCACATTGCCGCCCAACTTGCGGAAGTATTCAACCGCTGAGCACACGTTGTTGGCGACATACAGTGACTGCAAATCGTTGCTGGCGACCACAATCACTTTTTGGCACATGTCGCGGGCAATGGGCAAACCAAAGCCACCGCAGACCACGTCGCCTAAAAAGTCGAGCAGCACGTAGTCAAAACCCCACTCATGGAAGCCGAGTTTTTCGAGCAATTCAAAACCGTGAATGATGCCGCGACCACCGCAGCCGCGTCCTACTTCTGGGCCGCCCAATTCCATGGCGTAAACACCGTCGCGTTTGAAGCAAACATCGCCAATGGCAACCGCTTCACCGGCCAATTTTTTCTTGGAAGACGTTTCGATGATGGTGGGGCATGCGCGGCCACCAAACAACAAGCTGGTGGTGTCGCTTTTAGGGTCGCAGCCAATGAGCAAAACTTTTTTACCTTGCTGCGCCATCATGTAACTGAGGTTGGCCAGCGTGAAGCTTTTGCCAATGCCGCCCTTGCCATAGATGGCAATGATTTGGGTTTCCTTGGTGACCGCAGAGGTGGACACAGGCGTGGGTTCAATGGCCGCTTCAGTGCGCAAAATGTCGCGCATGAAATTCACGGGGGCTACAGAAGGAATCGAACTCGAGCTCATACTACTTGTCTCCAATCAAGAACCATCTTTAAACAATCGGCGTCGCCAAAGGCGGTGCGATAGGCAGCGTCGGCTTGTGTTGCATCTTGGTGATGCGTGATCAAACCATCGAGTGACAAACGGCCATCGCCAGCCAAGGCAATGACTGCGGCCAGGTCGGGTGGTGACCACTGTGCGGCCACACGAATGCGCGCTTCGCGCATGAAGGCCGGCGGAAAAATAAAGGAAAGCGGTGTGTCGTAAAAACCTGCGAGCACCACTTCACCGCCTGGGGCCAAGCGGCCAATGAGTTCGTCCAGCAATGAACCTGCACCGCTGACATCGCAAATGCATTTGTAGTTTTTGCGGGTATCTGTGCTGGGGTCAATGACCTCGTAGCCCACAGCGCCTGTGCGGCGAGCGGGGTTGGTTTCCCAAACCACAGGATGGCCACCTGCCAACACGGCCAGTCTGGCAATCATGCGGCCCAAAACACCATGGCCCACAATCAAATCGGGTTGCTGAGTGCTGGGTGCGCTGTGAGCGTGATAGGCCGTGGCAGCCAATGCAAACAAGACGCCTTGTTCGGCCAATGATTCTTGGATGGGTAAAGCGCGTGCAGAGGGAACCACCAATTTGGAGGCAGAGCCACCAAATAAATTTTTAGCTTCTTGGAAACATTGCGAGCCAGGGATGTAGACCCGTGTGCCCACTTTCAAAGTGGCTTGATCGCCTGCATCGACCACGCGGCCAACGGTTTCATAGCCTGGCACCAAGGGGTAGCCCATGCCGGGGAATGCAGGCATGGTGCCATCCCACAACAACCGCTCTGTACCTGTGCTGATGCCACTGAACTCAACCTCAACTTTGACGTCTGCCGCGCCCATTTCAGGCAATGACAAACCTGTCAAAGCCAATGACTTGGGTTGCTGGAAAACGATAGCGGTGGACTGCATGACTGTATATTTACTCTTACAATGATTTGTGTCAACAAATATTTACAAATAAATCCATTTACAGGTGTAAACCCTGTGACTTTCGGCCCACCAAGATCTGCGTTTGCAGTGGCATGGGGTTTGGCACCAACTCCAAATTCGAGAAGCCAGCCTCGGTCATCATGGCCATCAACTCACGGGCTGTGCGCAATCTGCCCGCGCCCATGGCCAGCAGGTAAAAATGGAAATAAGCATCGCCGTGAGGTGTTTGGTCGGGCTCTTGGGCCATGGGCTCTGCCAAGAGCAAAGTACCGCCTACAGGCAGCGCTTCGTAGATGGCGCGCAGGGCTGTTTTCACATCGGCATCGGGATGGTCATGCGCCACACGGATCAAAGTGACCAAGTCGGCGCCAAGGGGCAGTGCGTCTTCTAAAAAACTACCAGGATTGGCCGTTGCGCGATCCGCAATGCCTTGACGTTCAAAGTTGGCGCGGGCGAGAGTCGCCACTTCAGGCAAGTCAAACAAATGCAACTGCAAGTGCTTGGCGTGTTGTGCCAAGCGGCCTAAAAAGGTGCCTTGACCACCGCCCACGTCGAGCACGCAGCGGTGCTCATCAAACGAGTAGCTGGCAAAAATTTCATCCACCACGAAGGGCTGTGACGCTGACATGAGGTTGGAGTAGCGCGTGAATTTTTCAGCTTGTGCGGCATTCGTCGCTGCGCGTTGCGCGTTTTGCTCTTCAATGGTGTAGGGCCAGTATTGCGACATGGCGCCCGGCTGGTCTGTGCCCTTGAGCATGGCCACAGGGTCTTGCATGTCTTGGTACAACACAGCATGGTGTTCAATCATGGCGCGAATGCCAACATGGCCCGCCACAGGGGCACCCAATGCGCCCAAGCCATAGCGTCCTTCACTGCGCAAATCTAGCAAGCGCAAGGCCAGTGCCGATTGCAACAAACGCTGCAAACCAGCCACAGGCAGGTTGGTGAACTGGGCCAATTCTTCGAGGGTGCGTGGGCGTTCGGCAACCGTTTCCAAAATGCGCAAACGCACACATGCCAACAGAACTTGTGAATACACAAAACCCGCCATCAGGTCAAACACTTGGCGCGCACGGCGCTGTGTGATCCATCGGGTGAGAGGATTGGAAACACTCCAGCGGTACAAAGACGTGCTGGTCATCATGCGATCCCAGACCGCTGCCAGCGAGTCTCGCCAAGGCGTCTTGCGACCCAAGCGCTGTGCAGGTGAGGCCAGATCCAGCGTTTTCATATCAATGAGAAACGCTTTGGTTGTTGCCGGTACTTGTGCCGGCGCGGTAAGCATTGCAAGCCGCACGGGGCACCAAACGCTCAGACTGTTGCATCACCAACTCACGCATCGACTTGGCGTTAGGTCCTTCTGGAATGGAATCTGAAGCAGCTTGAATGAGCGATTCAAAATGGGCAATGGCGCCTGACAGTCCGAGGTTGGCAATGGCGTTCGGCCTGTCGTGCTGCGCATCTTGACCGACGGGCTTGCCCAACAGATCGGCTTGACCCATGACGTCACGAATGTCGTCGGCCACTTGGTAAGCCTCGCCTAAACAGTCGCCCAAGGCTTGCCATTGCTTGGGATCCGCGCCTGCGCTCAATGCGCCCGCACTGGTGGCTGCTACAAACAGCGCACCGGTTTTGGCGCGCTGGTATTGCATAAGAGACACGCGCGATTCAGATTCCCAGGCTTGGCCAGCCACAATGCCCGAGGGCATGCCGACGCAAGAGGCAACGATGTGCATTAATCCGGGCAACCGCAGCGGCGATTGGCTGGCGGCTGCAGCCAGTGTCTGGAAGGCCAAAACGATCAAGGCGTCGCCTGTTAGCACGGCCAAAGGTTCGCCATAGGCGAAATGCACCGAGGCACGGCCGCGGCGTGTTTTGGCATCGTCAAAACAGGGCAGGTCATCGTGCACCAAGGAGGCGCAGTGCATCAGTTCAATGGCCACTGCAACACCTTCGCTCAGGCGAGGATCGTCCATGCCACAAGCATGGGCAACGGCCAAGGCCAACTGGGGGCGAACGCGAGCACCGCCCGGAAACACCGCATGGCGAACCGCACCAGCCAACTTAGGAGGGCAACTGGGGTCTTCGGCAGACGCTAAGGCCATGGCCAGACACTGCTCGATTCTTGTGATTGCCTTCATGTGCGTGGCTCCAATAAATGTTGTACCTTGGGTCAGGTGACAATTTAAGTTGTCACTTGTATGTGTAAACAAATATAGACACATCAAAAGTGCCTGTCAACAGTAGTTGCCTTGGTTTTTTAAATTAAATTCAAAATGTGCTGGCTGCTGACTAGCTCATGGGGCAGATCACATCGGCCACCCACTGCGCCTGCTCCTCATGCGCGAGGTGCCCCAGGTTGGGCAGTGAAATGATGTCTTGGCTTCGCAGATGCGGCAGTGATTCGGCCACGCGATAGGCCACAGACGGCGGCACAATCCAATCTTGCGAGCCGACAATCAAGGTGAGAGGGTCTTGCAGCGTGCGAAGCCGCTCCCAAAAGGTGTGCAAATCCCAGTGCGCCATCATGTGAAGCGCAGCTTGTGCATGGGATGGGTTGCTGATCAAAGTTCGGTAGAGCTGGGTGCCTTCGGTATCCAGCTTTGAGCCAGTGCCCTCCAAAAGCTTATTCAGTACGGAGGCGCGCGCCGCCTGCCATGAAAACAACTCGGGCATCCAGGGTGCCTTGGTCAGCACCTTGGCCAAGGGTGAAAAAACTTGTCCAGCTACGCCATCCAAGGGCAGCAAAGCACCGTTCAAAGAGACCAGGCGTTGCGGCTTTAGATGCCCGTCGAGCGTCAACATGCAAGCCACTGCAGCGCCTGCAGAATGGCCGACCACGATGTCAGGCTTGAACTGCATTTGTGCCAACAACTCGGCCACACCTGCTGCCATGCCCTGAATTGAAAACAAAGTGGCAACGTCAGAATCCTGCGGCATGGCGGTGAAACCATGGCCCGGAAAATCGATTGCAATCACCGTGTAGTGGTCGCGCAGCAAAGGCATTAGATGGCGCCAAGAATGGGTCGATGCGCCTGTGCCGTGCAACAGCAAGATGCTCTTGGCTTGTGGATTGGGGTGCTGGGCGATTTGCACATGCCAGCGAAGCCTGGGCGTTTCTATAAAACTTGAAAGCTGCCGCAAAGGCCAGTGGCGGCCATCGGTGTCCCAATTTAAAGCTTGGCGTGGGCTCACATTCAGCTTCTTTTCAAGACCGGCCAGCCACCGCGCGAACTGCTTGGTTCAAGGAATTGGCGCCGGCATAAGGCAAGGCCAGGTATTGCGCGCCCATCGCTTGGGCCAAATTTTTGGCAGCATCTTGTGCTTGAGGCGAGGTGTCCACCAGCAATGTGCTAAAGCCTCTCAGGCGCATTTCTGTGGCTGCTGCCAAAGCGTCTGTGGCGGCCTGCGCTCTACCGGGTCTGCCATCGCGTGCAATGTTGCCCTTGCCATCTGTCAGCAGGACCACGATGGGTGTCTCGCCTTTTTTTCTCAGCTGATCTGCCAACAAGATGGCCGCATCAATGGCATGCGCCAGCGGCGTGCCACCACCACCGGGCAAACCGGCCAAGCTGCGTTTGGCACGTGCCAAAGAGCGAGTGGGCGGCAAAATCAGCTCCGCTGTTTGACCTCTGAATGCAAGCACCGCCACACTGTCGCGCCGCACATAACAGTCGGCCAACAACAATTCAACGGCGCCCTTGGCTTCGGCCAAACGGTTGAGCGCAGAGGAGCCAGAAGCGTCGACCACAAACACCGTGGTGGTCTGCCCTGATTGGCGAAAGCGCGTGACATGGAAATCTTCTTTGCGCACCACAATGCGTTGTATCTGACCATCAGTGGGGGCTTGTTGTCGCTGCCGAAGTTTTTGCCAAGGTGCTGCAGCCCTGAGCGTTTCAAGCACATTGATGCGTTGCCCCGCACGCGGCTCGCCTTTGCGTGCGCCCACTGGCCGGCCGCGCAATGCATTTTTTTGCAGAGCGCCTGCACTGCCCGATGTGGGTGTTTTGGCACGGTGTAACTGGCCCATTTTCAAACGGGCCAAAAGGCCAGAAGGAATGGCGGCTTGGGCTGCTTCGAGCACCAACTCGGCTAAATTTTCAGGCAAGCCAGGGTCTTCGTCTTGCGCTTCTTCTTGATCGCCATCGGCATTGGACTCGTCTTTGTTCTCAGCATCTGGGGCATCAGGTTTTGAAGGGGGCTCGGGAGGCTCCGATTTGTTGTCCGAATCTGAATTTTTCGGCGGCTCTTGATTTTCTGCTGGCGTGTCTTGCGCCTCATTTTCTGGCGGCGCTGCGGGTGGCAGACGTGTTGCACGAGGTGCCAGCACCAATCGGGCAGCGACGCCGGTGTGTTCTTCTTCAACGGTGTTGCTGCCGGCTAACGCAGCAGCGGCCCGTGCCACGCGCACGGCAAACACACTAGCCCTCAGAGAATCTATACCCAGCGCTAACGCAGCGGCACACAGGGCTTGCACCGCTTCGTCGTCTATCGTCACTTGTGACAAACGCTCGCGTGCATTCAGCACTTCTTGAGCTGTCCATTCGGGTCCTTCTTCGTCCTCGTCTTGCGCGCCCATCAGCAAGCGAAATGCCAGTCGATCCGCCAGGCCTGCTGGCATTTGCTCGTCGTCGCTGGCGCCTTCATCAAGGGCCACCAAGCCTAAGCTGGCCTTGGCCGATGTGTCCAAACCATCCCGTTGCAAAGCCACCATGCCGGTGTCAAGCACGCTGCCAAAGCGGGCTGCTGACGACAAACTCATGCGCTCGGCCATGGCCAAAACCAACACGCCGCCATCGGCTTGTGACAGCAAGCCTTTGAGGGCGATGGGCTTGCCCGCCTGCAGGGTAGCGCCCAAGTCAAGTCCGCCCAACAAGGCGGTGTCATTGATGTTCAGGGGCACTCGCCTCAAGGGAGTTTGTGTTGGTAAGAGGCTTTTTAAAAGCGCCAACCACTGGTCTCGGTTGTCGCAGGCAGGAGATCGAAGTGCCACACCGCCCAGACCCACTGGGTCGACTGCAAAAAGTGCAGCGATGGTTGCGGCGTCGCCTTGCATAGGAGGGAAGGGCCTGTTCGCTGAGGTGTTGTTGGGTTAGGGCTTGGGTGCCGTGAGCTCTGCCAGTGCTCTTTCGACGCGCGTCGAAGAGCCTGAATCATCAAGGGGGTTGCGGCGAAGCCGATGACGAAGCGCAGAGGGCGCCACCCGAATCAGGTGCTTTTGTTCAACTTTGGATGCGCCTTGCAATGCAGCCTCGGCCCGCGCCGCGCGAACCAGTGTCAGATCGCCGCGCAAGCCATCGGTGCCTAAGCTCATGCAGAGTTGGGCGGCAAATTCGCGGGCTTGATCGGGAATGGCCACGTTTGGTAAACGTTTGCGGGCCGCCACAATGCTGCGCCTGACGCGGTCGTCTTCTTTTTTCCATGCGTCGGTAAAGGCTTGTGGCCCTTGCTCGAAGGCGTCTCGGCGTTTCACCACTTCCACGCGCTGTGCCAGTGTGTCTGGTGTTTTCACTTCCACGGACAAGCCAAAGCGGTCTAACAACTGGGGCCTTAACTCGCCTTCCTCCGGATTGCCGCTGCCAATGAGAACGAAGCGCGCTGGGTGCCTCACGCTCAGGCCTTCCCGTTCCACCACGTTTTCGCCCGAAGCGGCCACGTCAATCAGCAGGTCGACCAAATGGTCTTCCAGCAAGTTGACCTCATCGATGTACAAATAACCCCTGTTGGCGCGCGCCAACAGTCCAGGCTCAAAGGCTTTCACGCCTTGTGAAAGGGCCCGCTCAAGATCCAAAGCGCCGACCACCCGGTCTTCAGTGGCACCCAATGGCAAGTCAACCACCGGCACCGAGACCAAATGGCTGGTTTTTGTGGTGGCGCCCGCTTTGCTGCCCGCTGCCGCCTTAGCCAAGCAGTCTGGGCACTTGGCATTTTCTGGGTCGCAGCCATAGGGGCAACCCACCACGGCACGCATTTTGGGCAAAAGTGCAGCCAATGCCCTGACGGCCGTCGACTTGCCAGTACCGCGATCACCAAACACCAAAACGCCCCCGATGCTGGGGTCGATAGCCGTCAGCAAGATGGCCATTTTCATGTCGTCTTGGCCAACAATGGC
>CALCBL010000336.1 GCA_937897495.1 uncultured Burkholderiales bacterium | reverse complement strand
TCTGGTGTCAACCAGCGGCTTAAGAAATTCCACGTGGCCTCGGGTTTGGCAGCCTGTGCAGGATCTTCTTCTGGCTTCAGGCTGATCTCCCAACGACGGTGGTTTTGAGGACCAATGACCAATGTACAGGGCCGCTCAGGCTCGCAGTATTGAACGCTGGTTTTAGGCAACTTGGCCAGCCCCCTTTCATTGACCAGTACGTCTACCACTAGCCAAGGTTCATCGAAATCTAAATCTTCAAAATCAATGCCCAAACTTTCCCGCATGCCACTGGCACCGCCATCACAAGCCACGGCATATTTGGCATGCACTTGACTTGAATCTTCGTAGTCCAAAGTCACGCCGTGTGCGTCTTGTGAAAATTGGGTCATCGCCAATCCTATGGCCATGCTCACGCTAGGAAGGCCAGAAACATGTTGACGCAAAATTCGCTCAACGGGCGGTTGAGAAAACACCACCGAAGGTGTGTAGCTTTGTGGATATGGTGCTTGCACCATGGTCATGCGACGGATCAATTGTCCATCGACACCCAAAAATTCTGAGTTGGTAAACGGTTCCGTATAAGGCATGACCTGATCAATCACACCGATCTGTTGAAACACACGCAAAATTTCATGGTCAAGTGAAATAGCGCGGGGAATTTCATACACACACGGCAGTCGATCGCAAATGTGCACGCGAAGACCTGCTTGCCCAAGCAAAGCGGCCAAAACAACACCCGCAGGGCCACAGCCCACAATGGCCACATCGACTTGACTTACCGAATGAGAAGCCATTTTATTCAGCTTGAATGCCAGCCATGGCAATGGCTTTTTTATTGGTGGCAATGTCGCGCTCTAAGAATCGGCGAAACTCTGCGGATGTTGATGAGGAAGGTACTGCGCCATTGGTTTCAAATGCTTGAATGACCTCTCGCGTTTGCAAGGCTTTTTGCACTGTCTCGGCCAAAGCCGTAGAAATGGCCGATGGCAAGCCCTTGGGAGCAAGCAAACCAATCCACCCTGCAAATTCAAAACCAGGCACTGTGGTGGCCAGTGAGGGTGCATCGCCCACACCAGCAGCACCCGTTGGCAAGCTGTGCCCCAACAAACGGAGTCGATCGCCGGCCACGAGCGACATGGCAGCCGGCGCAGGTGTCAGCACCCAGTCGGTTTCTCCAGACACCACAGATGCCACGCCTTGACTGCCGCCTTTGTAGGGAACGTGCAATGAAGTGAATCCTGCGGCTGACTGAAACGCCAAGCCAGCCAAATGACTTGCTGAGCCTACACCCGCTGACGCCATGTTGCTTTTGTCGCCTTTGCTTTTGGCATATGCAATCAGATCCCTGGTAGTTTTGACGGGCAGCGAAGGATTGCAAACCAACACGTTGGGCAACAGGGCCACCAAACTAATCAACTCGAAGTCGAACAAGGGGTCGTAGCGCACTGCCTTTTGCAACAAGGGCGCTGTTGAAATAGCTGTGGTGGAACCAATGAGCAGGGTATAGCCATCTGGAGATGAAATGCGAGCGGTTTCAGCACCCAAGGCCCCTGCTGCGCCTGCCTTGTTATCTGCTACAGCTGCTTGCTGAAGCGACTTGGCCATTTCAAGCATAAGCAAACGGCCAATGGTATCGACTGAACTGCCAGGTGCATTGGGTATGATGAACTTGACGGGTTTTTGTGGCCAATTTCCTGCAGACCGCAATGGAAAAGTAGCGGCCTGTGAAGTTGCTAAATTAAACAGACCTAAGCCTGCAGCCATGAGTGTTCTTCTAGACAAATTCATCGTCGGTCTCCGTGAAGTGGGATTTGCAATGGGTCAATTGAGTTGGGGCATGAAAAAAACACGGCGCTGTGCTTGCTTCAAGTGATCGGTCGGCATTTGGCCGATACCCCACTGGTCAATTCGACCCGCTGGCCAAGTCCAATCTTCGGGGCGGCCTGCTTGATAGGTTTCATCTATTTGTTCAATTTCTGCGGTGTATTCAATGACGATGCCAAACGGGTCAACGAAATAATTGAAGGCGTTGTCACCAGGACCATGACGTCCTGGCCCCCACTGGGGTGGTAAGCCAAAATCTTTCAGACGTCCACCACCTCGCATCACAGCGTCGAGTGTGGGCATGAGAAAAGCAACATGGTTCAGGGCATCGTTGTCGGTATCGCCCAAGGCAATGGTGTGGTGGTCGTTGTCGCAATTCATAAAGGCCATGATGCGCGTGCGATCGGCCAACACAAAGCCCAATGCCTTTTCAAAAAAGACACGCGAAGCTTCTACGGCATGGCTGTTAAGCACAGCATGCGCCAAACGAATGGGCTGGTCTTTCGGAACGGGTGCGTCGTTGGCTCGCTGGGCATCGCCATGCACAACTTCAATTCGGCGACCATCTGGATCGCGAATGACAACGACAGTTCCGCCGGCAGGATCTGAAGCTGCACCTCTGCGCTCCACCGTACCGCCAGCAAGCACGGCGGCTTGCGCAACGAGGTCTAAGGCAGCTGCACTGCGAGCGCGCAAAGTGACCAAGCGCAACTGAGGCGTGCCAGCGGCCTCGTGCAGCGCCAGCAAATGATGGTCGTTGCCACTGCCCCTAAAATAAATCGTGCCCCAACTTCTGTCGGCCACGATCAAGCCCCAAGTCTGAGTGTAAAAAGTTTCAGCCGCAGCCAAATCAGGTACTGTGAGCGACACGCTTCGAAGGCCGGAGATCCAAGGAGATTTCATTGCTTGTCCTATTGATGCAGTTGTTTTCAGGCGGCATTTAAGCTGTGATTAGGCCGCATGAAGGCCAGCTCCGTTGCCTAAAAATCGAAGCGCATTGGCAAATGCCAAAGCGTCTTGTGTAGGCTGATCGAGTCCCGCTTCGCTTAATCGACCAATGGGCAGAGGCTCGTGAAAATTAAACGGATAGTCGGTGCCCAACATCAATTGACTGGCACCAAAAGTTTGAATCAGGTGGCGCAAAGTGGCAGGGTCATA
>CALCBL010000335.1 GCA_937897495.1 uncultured Burkholderiales bacterium | reverse complement strand
CTGGTGCCCATGCGCAAACCATGGCGGTTGATGGTGGCATCGCTGCGGCCAAAAATGACGCAGCCTTCACCGCCGTTTTGGCCCTGCTCTGCCGCGCCAATTCGCAACCAATCGCCGTGCCGCCAAACACCCCCATACGTGGCATCTGCATCACCACCACCTGGTTTGCGGCCATGGCCCGCGGGGTACATTTCAAAATAACTGGCCAAGTAGCGTGCATTATTTTTGTCGTTCCAAAAATACAAAGGCATGGATGGAATAGGCTGCGAGCACACCAGTTCACCCACTTCGCCATGCACAGGTTCACCCGCTTCATTCCAAGCCTCCACGGCGCAACCCAACAAGCGGCACTGCATGACACCCGCCTCTTGCGGCAGTTCACGATTGCCACCAATGAAGGCGCCACAAAAATCGGTGCCGCCTGAAATATTGCACCACCAAATGTCGCCATCTGTTTCACGGTGAAGGTAAGGGGAATGAGCGTGTTGCGTTTTGATGCGTTGGAATTGTTCGTTGCCCCAATTTTGCGTTTCAGGCGAAAGCGGTGAGCCTGTGGTGCCCAATGCGCGCACACGAGACAAGTCACCACACTGCGTGAGATCAATGCCGGACTTTTGGCAATTGGCAAAAAACGCTGCACCTGCGCCAAAAAATGTCACCTTGTTTTCTGCTGCAAAACGCCACAGCGTGCTCCAGTCAGGGTTGTCTTTGCTGCCGCCCGGATTGCCGTCGTAAATGACACAGGTGGTGCCATTCATCAGGCCGCCCACTTGCGCGTTCCACATCACCCAGCCGGTTGAGCTGTACCAATGAAAGCGCTCACCCCAGCTGTTGGGGTGATAACTGCAACCCACATCGTTGTGCAAAATTTTGAGCGCCAAGGCCACAATCACAGTGCCGCCATGGCCATGCACAATGGGTTTTGGCAAGCCCGTGGTGCCGCTTGAATAAACAATCCAAAGTGGATGATCAAAAGGCAATGACATGGGCTTGAAGGCATCAACCTCGGGCCCATGTTTGGACGTGGTTTGTGACATGCGAATGGCCGAAGCCACTTCGCTGCTGGCCAAATCTGCAACCCCCAAGTTGTCGTGCAAAATCACATGTTGCACCGAAGGCAATGCATCTTTGAGTTCTTGCACCACCGCCATGCGGTCGTAATCTTTGGCGCCATACGTCACGCCATCACAGGCAATGAGCACCTTCGGTTCTATCTGCCTGAAACGATCTAAAACGGCCAAGGTTCCCATGTCGGGTGCGCAAATGCTCCAGACACCACCTACACTGACGGTGGCCAAGAACGCCACAACGGCCTCGGGAATGTTGGGCAAGTACGCTGCCACCCGATCACCAGGTTGAACGCCTTGTGCTTTTAAATGCAAGGCCATGGACGCCACTTGGCGCTGCAGCTCGGGCCATGAAATTTCTTGGTGCTGACCTTTTTCGTTTTGGGCAATCAAGGCCGCAAAGCCTGCCGCATGGGCTTGCTCGACATGCCTTAAAACTTGGCTTGCATAGTTGACTTGCGCACCAGGAAACCAAATGGCGCCTGGCATGGCATTGTTGACCAGCACGGCCTGATGCGCTGTGGGCGATTGAATGTCAAAGTAATCCCAAATGCTTTGCCAAAATGCATCGAGCTCCGTAATCGACCATTGCCAAAGGTCTTTGTACGCGTCAAATGCGATGCCTCGGTTGTGTTGCAACCAGTCTTGGTACAGTCGAATTTGCGGCACGTAGGCATGCGGCGCTTGGGGCGCAGACTTGGGCAAGTCAGCAAGCGAGGAAAGGTACGGCGATAAAAATGGCGTGGGGGTGCTAGCGTTCATGGCCATAGCCTAGCCTGCGAGTTGCCGCCTGTCACCCTGAAAATCCCCAATGCTTGCGCTTTGGCGACACTTTCATGCTTCAGGAAGAGCTTTTCTTCAGTCCTTGCTTTTCATTCGCTCGCTTTTCCAATAAACATCGGTGCCGCCATCCATCCGGTTTAACACCCGAGACAGCACAAACATCAAATCGGAAATTCGGTTTAAGTATTGACGGGGCGCATCATTCAGCGCCTCTTCATTGCCCAGAGCTACGGTTGCCCGCTCTGCACGCCTGGCCACCGTGCGACAAATGTGCGCTTGGGCCGCCGCACGATTGCCGGCCGGCAAGATGAACTCTTCCAGCTTGGGCAACTTTGCGTTGTATGTTTCCAAAGCCTGATCCAGAACCAAAACAGCCTCTGCCTTTAGCAACTCAAAGCCAGGAATAGACAATTCGCCGCCCAAATTGAAAAGCTGATGTTGCACTTCGACCAACAAGTCGCGAACATCCTCTGGCATTTGCTCACACAGCAACAAACCTATGTGCGAGTTCAATTCATCCACATCGCCCATGGCGTGCACACGCAAGCTATTTTTAGACACCCGTTGGTTGTTGCCCAAGCCGGTGGTGCCTTCGTCGCCCGTTCGCGTGGCGATTTGTGTCAGTCTGTGTCCCATGGTGTTTTCCCTGTGCGTGGCGGAGTGCAAAAATGCAGGTCTCAGCGTAAACTCTGATTTTGACCGAGTTTGGCGGCATTTACCCATTCATGGTCATTGCGCCCTGTCATGCCATCTGTTTTGACCGCCCTTCAATTTGGAGCCTCACCATGAACGCACCGACCCCAGCAGCCCATTTAGCGCCCGTCGTCAACGCTCGCCCCGTCCCCCAGGCTTTCATAGATGCTTTGAAGGCTCGCTTTGGCAACAACTGCTCAACCGCCATGGTCATTCGAGAGCAGCACGGCCGCGACGAGTCTGCATTTGCGCCAGTTCCCCCACCCTCCGCCGTGATCTTCGCCGAGTGCACACAAGATGTGGCCGATGCCGTGAAGTTGGCCAGTGACTACAAAGTGCCGGTCATTCCATTTGGTGTTGGCTCCTCTTTAGAGGGCCATCTGCTGGCCGTGCAAGGCGGCATCAGCATTGACCTCACGCGCATGAACAAAGTTTTGTCGATCAACGCAGAAGACCTCACGGTCACGGTTCAACCAGGTGTCACGCGCAAACAATTGAACGAAGAAATCAAGTCAACGGGCTTGTTTTTCCCCATCGACCCAGGCGCCGATGCCACCCTTGGCGGCATGAGCGCTACACGCGCTAGCGGCACCAATGCCGTTCGCTATGGCACCATGCGTGAGAATGTATTGGCGCTTGAAGTGGTCACAGCTTCTGGAGAAGTTATTCGAACAGGCACCCGGGCCAAAAAATCAAGTGCGGGTTACGACCTGACTCGATTGTTTGTTGGCAGCGAAGGCACCTTGGGCGTGATGACCGAGGTCACTGTCAAGCTTTACCCCTTGCCAGAAGCCATTTCAGCGGCCATCTGCTCATTCCCCAGCATTGAAGCCGCGGTCCAAACGGTCATTCAAGTCATTCAGTTGGGCGTGCCCATTGCGCGTGTTGAGTTAATCGATCACAACACCGTTCGCATGGTGAACGCTTATGCGAAGTTAGGCTTGCGTGAAGAGCCCATGCTGTTGATGGAGTTTCATGGATCGCCTGCAGGCGTGAAAGAGCAAGCCGAAACGGTTCAAGAAATTGCCAGCGACCATGGCGGCAATGCATTTGAATGGGCCACCACGCCAGAAGAGCGCACACGCCTTTGGACTGCGCGTCACAATGCTTATTTTGCAGCGCTTCAAAGCCGGCCGGGCTGCCGAGCCATCAGCACCGACACCTGCGTCCCCATCAGCAAGTTGGCAGACTGCCTGCTTGACTCTGTGACCGAAACTGAAGCCAGTGGGTTGCCCTACTTTTTGGTTGGTCACGTCGGTGATGGCAATTTTCACTTTGGCTATTTGATCGACCCTGAAATTCCAAAAGAGCGTGAGATTGCAGAAGACCTGAATTACAAACTTGTCAGCCGCGCCTTGCGCCTTGGCGGCACCTGCACTGGCGAGCATGGCATTGGCCTGCACAAAATAGATTTCTTGGTCACAGAAGCGGGCGTTGGTGCCGTCAACATGATGCGCACCTTGAAGCAAGCCTTAGACCCTCACAACATCATGAACCC
>CALCBL010000334.1 GCA_937897495.1 uncultured Burkholderiales bacterium | reverse complement strand
AGTGGCGCTATTGCCTACGGCTTAGCCACCATCGCCAAAGACGGTACCGTGTTAGACACTTGGTACCCCGCCCCACAATTGGCCGAAGGCGTCAAAGAGAACGGCAGTCACGTCCTCAGCGAAGCCGATACGCGTACGCATTTGGGTGAGGCCTTTGTTAAAACACTGGGCCCTTGCGAATTGCGCGGTGTCAATGTGGTGGCCGTCAAAACCTACATCGCCACTTTGGCAGAGCCCGCCAAGGACACGCACGATGTGTTTTTGCGTTTGCACTTGCTCAGCCATCGTTTGGTCAAACCGCATCAAGCCAACTTGGCCGGTATCTTTGGCATGTTGGCCAATGTGGCATGGACCTCCATGGGCCCTTGCCCCTTGGACCAACTGCAAGACGCACGACTGCGCGCTCGCGCAGCACGTGTCGTGTTCGATGTGAAAGCCGTTGACAAGTTCCCTTACATGACTGACTACGTGGTGCCCTCCGGTGTGCGCATTGCCAATGTGGACCGCGTTCGCTTGGGTGCTCACTTGGCCTCTGGCACAACCGTCATGCACGAAGGCTTTTGCAACTTCAACGCCGGCACCCTGGGTGCTTCCATGGTTGAAGGCCGCATCAGTGCGGGTGTGTTGGTCGATGATCAAAGTGATGTGGGCGGCGGCGCCTCTATCATGGGCACCTTGTCGGGTGGTGGCAAAGAAGTCATCTCAGTGGGCAAGCGTTGTTTGCTGGGTGCCAACTCTGGCATTGGCATTTCATTGGGTGACGATTGCGTGGTGGAAGCCGGTTGCTACATCACTGGCGGCACGCGCGTCAAAATGCCCGATGGCAGCGTGGTCAAGGCGCGCGAGTTGTCTGGCCGCAATGGCATCTTGTTCCGCCGCGATTCACAATCAGGCGCGGTGCAAGTCATTCCTCGCACCGAAAGCTGGGGCAGCTTGAACGCAGATTTGCACAAAAACTAATTTTGAGATTGCGCTCATTGCGCATTTCGAATAGTGACAAAGCCAGTGTGTTTGCACACTGGCTTTTTTCATGTCACGCCGATTTGGCCAAATGTTTTTTTGCCAAATCAACATACCAATCTAGGCATGCAGGGTTGGCCATCGCATCTTTGTTGACCACCTTTTCTAGCGCTTGGCCTAGCATGAGTTTTTTGATGGGCAGCTCTTGTTTTTTGCCAGACAAGGTGCGCGGAATTTCAGCCACTTGAAAAATTTCATTGGGAATGAAGCGCGGGCTCAAGGCTGTTTTGATGGCGTTGTTCAGGGTGCTTTTCAAGGCGGCATCCAAAGTCAGGCCGGCCCTTAAAACCACAAACAAAGGCATGTAACTTTCGCGGCCTAAGTATTCCAAATCAACCACCATGCTGTCGATCACTTCTGGCAAAGCTTCAACCGCGCTGTAAAGTTCGCTGGTGCCCATGCGCAAACCATGGCGGTTGATGGTGGCATCGCTGCGGCCAAAAA
>CALCBL010000333.1 GCA_937897495.1 uncultured Burkholderiales bacterium | reverse complement strand
AAATTTCTGAGCTGATCAAGAGCCGAATTCAAGGTTTGTCTTCTGATGCAGACATTCGCAACCAAGGCACTGTGGTGTCGGTCACTGACGGTATCGTGCGCGTGCACGGTTTGTCTGACGTGATGCAAGGTGAGATGCTTGAGTTCACTGCTACAGCCGCGGGTGTCGCCACCTACGGTTTGGCTTTGAATTTAGAGCGCGACTCCGTCGGCGCCGTTATTTTGGGCGAATACGAGCACATCTCTGAAGGCGACACGGTTAAATGTACCGGCCGCATTTTGGAAGTGCCCGTTGGCCCCGAGCTCATTGGCCGTGTGGTCAACGCTTTGGGTCAGCCCATTGACGGCAAAGGCCCTATCAATGCCAAGATGACCGACGTGATCGAAAAGGTTGCGCCTGGTGTGATCGCACGTAAATCAGTTGACCAGCCTATGCAAACAGGCTTGAAGTCCATTGACTCCATGGTGCCCGTGGGCCGTGGTCAACGTGAACTGATCATTGGTGACCGTCAGACTGGTAAAACAGCTGTGGCCATCGACGCCATCATCAACCAAAAAGGTCAGAACATGACCTGCGTCTATGTGGCGATTGGTCAAAAAGCTTCTTCCATCAAAAACGTGGTTCGCGCGTTGGAACAAGCTGGCGCCATGGCTTACACCATTGTGGTGGCAGCCTCCGCTTCTGAATCTGCCGCCATGCAATACGTGTCAGCCTACTCTGGTTGCACCATGGGCGAGTATTTCCGCGACCGCGGCGAAGACGCATTGATCGTTTATGACGATCTGTCTAAGCAAGCTGTTGCCTACCGTCAAGTGTCATTGCTCTTGCGTCGCCCACCAGGCCGCGAAGCTTATCCTGGCGACGTGTTCTATCTCCACAGCCGCTTGCTCGAGCGTGCAGCTCGCGTCAATGCTGACTATGTTGAAGCGTTCACCAAAGGCGCTGTCAAAGGCAAAACAGGTTCACTCACAGCTTTGCCAATCATTGAGACGCAAGCCGGCGACGTGTCTGCCTTCGTGCCAACCAACGTGATTTCAATTACCGACGGCCAGATTTTCTTGGAAACATCTTTGTTCAACGCCGGTATCCGTCCTGCGATTAACGCTGGTATTTCTGTGTCTCGCGTGGGCAGTTCGGCGCAAACCAAAGTCATCAAGGGTCAGTCTGGCGGTATCCGTACCGACTTGGCGCAGTACCGTGAATTGGCTGCGTTCGCGCAGTTCGCGTCTGACTTGGACGAGTCCACACGCAAACAACTCGACCGCGGTGCCCGCGTGACAGAACTCTTGAAGCAGGCTCAGTACAGCCCCTTGTCCATCAGCTTGATGGGCGCTTCTTTGTTCGCCGTTAACAAAGGCTTCATGGACGATGTGGACGTGAAGAAAGTTCTGTCCTTCGAAAGTGGTTTGCACGCGTACCTCAAAGATAAATGTGCCGCCCTGTTGGCCAAGATCGAAGAGAGCAAAGCTTTGGACAAAGACGCCGAAGCCGAGTTGAACGCTGCTGTGGCCGCCTTCAAGAAATCTTTTGCTTAATTTCTACCTGACCAAAAGGAGCCTCTGATGGCATCGGGCAAGGAACTACGCACCAAGATCAAATCGGTGGAAAACACCAAGAAGATCACCAAAGCGATGGAGATGATTTCTGTCTCCAAGATGCGCAAGGCGCAGGAGCGCATGCGCACGGCGCGTCCTTACGCCGAGAAAATTCGCGGCATCGCGAGCCATCTCGGCCAGGCCAATCCTGAGTATGTGCATGCTTACATGAAGCACTCTGACGGCAAAGCTGTTGGCTTCATTGTGGTTACCACCGACAAAGGTTTGTGCGGCGGTTTGAACACCAATTTGTTGCGTGCAGTCACCACCCAATTGCGTGCCACGCAATCGGCTGGCAAAACTGTACAGGCAGTGGCCATTGGCAGCAAAGGTTTGGGTTTCCTCAACCGCGTGGGTGCCAAGGTTATTTCGCACGTCACTCACTTGGGCGATAAGCCCCATTTGGAAAAACTCATCGGCCCCGTCAAGGTCATGCTCGATGCGTATGCCAATGGTGAGTTAAGCGCGGTTTACCTGTGCTACAACAAATTCATCAGCACCATGGCCCAACAGCCCACCATCGATCAGTTGTTGCCTTTGTCGGCCGACAAGATGGAAGCTGAAACCAAGGCGTCTGGCACGCAGCATGGTTGGGACTATTTGTACGAACCCGATGCACAAGCCGTCATTGACGACTTGTTGGTTCGTTACGCGGAAGCTTTGGTTTACCAAGCTGTTGCAGAAAACATGGCCTCCGAGCACGCTGCTCGCATGGTGGCCATGAAAGCTGCAACAGACAACGCGGGCAATGTGATTGGCGAGCTCAAACTCGTTTACAACAAAACCCGTCAAGCAGCCATCACCAAAGAATTGTCTGAAATCGTTTCTGGCGCTGCGGCGATCAGCGGCTAAGACAGTCAAGACAGTTTAGCTAATTCAAATTATTGGAGCGAAAAATGCAAGCCCAAGGAAAAATTGTTCAATGTATTGGTGCCGTGGTTGACGTGGAATTTCCGCGCAATCAAATGCCCAAAATTTATGATGCTCTGAAAATGGACGGCACGGCCCTCACATTGGAAGTGCAGCAGCAACTCGGAGACGGTGTGGTGCGAACCATTGCGCTGGGATCCTCTGACGGTCTGCGCCGCGGTTTGATGGTGTCCAACACCGGCAACCCCATCACAGTGCCCGTTGGCAAAGCCACATTGGGCCGCATCATGGACGTGCTCGGTACGCCCATCGACGAGCGCGGCCCGG
>CALCBL010000332.1 GCA_937897495.1 uncultured Burkholderiales bacterium | reverse complement strand
TGGTGTAGTAGCTGATGGTGGCATTGGGCGTGTTTTCATCTTGACGGTAATACTTCACCCAAGCATCAAAGCTGGCTTGCGCCACTGATTGAACTTGCCTGCCCGGTGCTTGCAAAACCATGTTGATGGCCTTGTTGAGCAATTTGAAATATGTGGTGTCGTCAATCAGCTTGGCGCGGCGCAATAGCAAATCATCGTAGTAGCTGGTGAAGCCTTCAAAGAACCAAAGAAGCTCGGTGTAATTTTCTTGGGTGTAGTCATAGCGCGCAAACTCTGCAGGCCGCAATTGCTTCACATTCCAAGTGTGAAAGTACTCGTGGCTGATCAAGCCCAGCAAGGTGACATAACTGTCTGGCATTTTCTTCATGCCAAGCGCAGGCAAATCACGTCGGTTACAAATGAGGGCGGTTGAGTTGCGATGCTCTAGGCCGCCGTATCCTTCTTCTACGGCGTTCAGCATGAAGACGTAGCGTTTGTAGGGGACGCTGGTGGCGGGCTTTTTCTCGTGCCAAAACTTGATTTGTGTTTCACAAATTTTTTGAGTATCTGCAATGAGCTTGGCGCCATCAAAAGAGGCCATCGCACCGGCCACCACAAACTCATGGGGAATACCACAGGCTGTAAATTCTCCACGCCAGAAGTTGCCCAATTCAAAGGGGCAATCGACCAACTCATCGTAGTTGGCCGCCACATAATCGCCAAAGCCCTGCTTGTTGACTTTGGTCGCTTGCAAACCTGTAGCGGCCAGCCAAGTGCTGCCTTTGATGGCGGTCAATGTGAGGGCATGTGGCCTTTCTTCTTGACCATGCACTCGCAAGCACAAGCTGGTGCCATTGAAAAACCCTCGCTGTGTATCAAGCCATGCAGAGCGTACTGAATTGTCAAAGGCATAGACCTCATAACTCAGTTGCAAAGCTTGTCCTTCTTTGCATTGGATGAGCCACTGACTTTTATGGTCCTGATGTGTTGCAACATGTTTGCCGCCTTGTGTGGCTTTCAGGCGCTGCAAGTTTTTAGCAAAATCGCGTATCAAATAACTTCCTGGAATCCAGACAGGCAAGGAGACAACTTGCCCAGCTTGCGGTTCGGCAATGAGCAGAGAAACTTTGAACAGGTGCGAGTGTGTGTGGCTGGCATCGATGCTGTAGTGAACAGCAGAGGTATTTTTATTCGAACTCATGTGGCTGCGGCTCCAATTAAGCAACTTAACGCGGCCACGAGGGTGAGATGCAAACGCATCGGCAACCATTCTTGCAGGCCTGCTTCTAGGTAGGTTTTGCGGTCAACCGCATAACAAATACCCAAGATCAAGGCCAGCAAAGGCAGTCCGGCAAAGGCGGGCATGGTTACAGCAACCCATGCTAGCAAGGAAGGTACAACGCCCCAGCCAAAGTTAAACAGCGGCGCATTGTGCATGCGCGATACGTTTTTAAAGCCAATGCCCCAGTGGATGCCGCCTAAAAAAGAAACAATGGCTGCGCCGTAGCCCGCCATGGCCAAGGCCAAGAAGGGGTGCAAATCGGCATCGACCAACCAGAGCAAGACTGCCATGCCGACAAAAGGGACGAGGCCCACATAAGCTATCAGCTTGACCTGCCTTCGAGTTTGATCGGCATGAGGGCTCATGGTTTGACCGCGTTCAACAAAGACTCAATTTGCGCGGCCTCAATGGCGCCTGGCACACGCGTGCCGTCAGCTACAAACAGGGTGGGTGTGCCATTGATGCGGTTCTTTTTGCCGAACTCCACAATGGCATCGATGTTGTGTGTGTCGCAAGCGACCACTGGCGGTGCTATGCCTTGCAGCATCCAGTCGTTCCAAGTTTTGGCTCTGTCTTTGGCGCAAGCAATGTTGCGTGATTTGGCTTTGGAGTCTTCACCCAACACAGGGTACATCAAGTGGTAAATGGTGACGTTGTCGATCTTTTGTAAATCGCGTTCAAAGCGCTTGCAGTAGCCGCAATTGGGATCGGCAAAGACGACCAATTTGCGTTTGCCATTGCCCTTGACCTGCGTGAACGCAAATTTAACTGGCAGACTGTCAAAGGGAATGGCCGAAAGTTTGTCGTTTCGCTCTTCCGTTAAATTGCGCTTTTGCTTGGTGTCAATCAGGGCGCCTTGAATCAGAAAGTCGCCTTTGGCATCGGTGTAAAAAATTTCATTGCCTTGAACCCGAATTTCAAACACGCCGGCCATGGGGGTTTTGGAAATTTCTTCAATTTTTGGCAAGGATGGCAAGCGCTCGTTTAATATTTTTTTCAAGTTGGCATCTTGGGCCAAGGCGCAAGTGCTGGCCACAAGCAAGCAAGTGGTGATGAAAGCTTTGATCAAGCGCATGCTTTAAATTTCCTAAGGTTCCGAGAGGCAATAAAAATGAAATCAATACGGGGTTGAAGATTTCATGGCTTGTGCAGCCATCCATTTCTTCAATGGACTCAATTGATTGAAAGTCGACATGCCCCAATTGCGAAGTTTTTGCAGCGGTAGGTCGGGTTGTGCAAACAGCATTTGCAAGCCATCGGTCACAAAGCCCATGGCCAACACTTCAGCTTTGCGTGAGCGTTCGTAGCGCCGCAGCAATTTGGCATCGCTCAGAGGCCGCCAAAATTCTTTCGCTTGAATGACGCGAGACAAAGCCATGACGTCGGCCAGCCCCACATTCAAGCCTTGCCCCGCCAGTGGATGCATGGCGTGTGCAGCGTCTCCGGCCAAGGCAAAAGATGTGGCGCGTTGGCCAGATTCTGAATGGGGCATGCTGCCAGTCCAGCGTGCGGCCTTGGCCAACTGCAAAGGCCAAACAGCCCGCTCACTGATCAATTCAATGCTGCCTGCCACACCTTTGCTGGCCTCTTGTATTTGCATGCAAAAACTGGCTGCGTCGATGGTTTTCAATTGTTCGGCGCGGGTGGGCGTGAGTGACCACACCACGGCCCACTCGCGGCTGTCTTCACCACCGATGGGCAGGAACGCCAAAATTTCGGGGCCGTGAGCAGTGTGAAACCACTGGCGAGCAATTTGCTGATGTGGTGCTTGGGTTTGAATGCGGCAAGCCAATGCGTGTTGTTCGTAATGCTTCACATCAAACGCAACACCCAATTCAGCGCGCGTTTGGCTGGCGCGGCCTTCGCAAATGACGGTTAAGGGGGCCTTCACGCTTTCTGAAACTTCTTGAATCAGTGGCTGAAAACCAATCGCCTTGGCCAAATTATTTTCCAAGGTAGGCACATCAATCATCCAGTTCAAGGCCTCAACGTTTTGTTGGGCGGCGTTGAACTCCAGATTGCCATCTTGATCGCCTTCAATCTGCATTTTCAAGATGGGGGTGCAGGCAGTGCCTTCTGGCCAGCAACGCAGGTCAGTCAACAATTG
>CALCBL010000331.1 GCA_937897495.1 uncultured Burkholderiales bacterium | reverse complement strand
AATCATTGACGGCATCGGCTCCACCGAAATGCTGCACGTGTTCTTGTCCAATGCGCCCGGCGATGTGCGCTATGGCACCACAGGCAAAGCTGTGCCTGGCTACGAAGTGCAATTGCGCGGCGAGCAAGGCGAAGTGATCACGGGCCACAACGAGATTGGTGACCTGTACATCAAGGGCCCCAGCGCAGCATTGATGTATTGGAACAACCGCGAAAAAACGCGCGACACCTTTCAAGGCGAATGGACCAAAAGCGGCGACAAATACTCGCGCGACTTAGACGGCTATTACACCTACGCGGGCCGCAACGACGACATGCTCAAAGTCAGTGGCATCTATGTGTCGCCGTTTGAAGTGGAATCTACTTTGGTGCAACATCCATCCATTTTGGAAGCGGCCGTCATTGGCAAAGTGGACGCCGATGGCCTGACCAAAACCAAAGCCTTCGTCGTGCTGAAGTCAGGACAAAGCCTGACAGAAGAAGATGTCAAAGCCTTTGTGAAAGAAAGATTGGCGCCCTACAAATACCCCCGCTTTGTAGAGTTCATCACCGAGCTTCCCAAAACTGCTACCGGCAAAATTCAGCGTTTCCGTTTGCGTGATTTAGAAAACAAAAAGGCTTGAAGATTTCAAGCCTTTGAGAAGTAGCCCAAGGTCTGGGCTGCTTCATGCATTCAAGTGTTCTTGGACACCGTGATGGTGGGGAACTTCGCTGAAAAGTCTTTGGCCTTGGCCGCAATTTTGATGGCCACTTGGCGCGCCACCGATTTGTAAATGCCCGCCACTTCGCCATCGGGATCGGCCACCACCGTGGGTTTGCCGTTGTCAGCTTGCAAACGAATTTGCATGTTCAATGGCAGTGCGCCCAGGTAATCCATTTGGTAGTTCTCGGCCATTTTCTTGCCGCCATCAGCGCCAAAGATGTGCTCGATGTGGCCACAGTTGGTGCAGACGTGAACCGCCATGTTTTCCACAATGCCCAAAATGGGCACGCCCACTTTTTCAAACATCTTGATGCCCTTTTTGGCATCTAGCAAGGCGATGTCTTGCGGCGTAGTGACAATGACGGCGCCGGTCATGGGCACGCGTTGACTGAGTGTGAGTTGAATGTCGCCGGTACCAGGCGGCATGTCGATGATCAAGTAATCAAGGTCTTTCCAGTTGGTTTGGCGCAGCAGTTGCTCTAGTGCCTGTGTGGCCATAGGGCCGCGCCAAATCATGGCTTCGTCTTGGTTGACCAAGAAACCAATCGACATGACTTGAACGCCATAGTTTTCCATGGGCTCCATGGTTTTGCCGTCTTCACTTTCGGGCCGGCCTTCAATGCCCATCATCATGGGCTGGCTGGGACCATAAATGTCGGCATCGAGCAGGCCCACACTGGCGCCTTCTGCTGCCAGCGCCAGCGCCAAATTCACGGCCGTGGTGCTTTTGCCAACACCGCCCTTGCCAGAGGCCACGGCCACAATGTTTTTCACTTGCGGCAGCAAGGCCACGCCGCGCTGCGCTGAGTGCGCCACAATTTTCATGGTGACATTGGCCGACACGTTGACAACGCCAGGCACCTGCTTGGCCGCAGCGATCAAGGCATTGCGCAGTGCAGGAATTTGGCTCTTGGCGGGGTAGCCCAATTCAACATCAAAGGCCACATTGCCGCCATCGACAACGAGGTTCTTCAGGGCTTTGGTGGAGACGAAATCTTTGCCCGTGTTGGGGTCAATGACCGATTCGAGGGCTTTTTGGAGTTGTTCTGGGGTCGACATGTGAAACTTTCGGGGCTTGGGCGGCAGTTTAGCGACAACGGAGGGTCCAAGCCCATAAAATCACTGATTCCCCTACAAATAGCCTCCTCATGTCTGCCTCGTCTGTTTCGAACCCATCCGTAGCCCAACGACAAATTTTTGTCACGACCGCATTGCCTTATGCCAATGGCAATTTCCACATCGGTCACATCATGGAATACATCCAGGCCGACATCTGGGTTCGTGCGCAGCGCATGCAAGGGCATGAGGTGCATTTTGTGTGTGCCGACGATGCCCATGGCGCCCCCATCATGATTGCCGCGGAAAAAGCCGGCATCACCCCACAACAGTTTGTGGCCAACATTGCAGCCGGCCGCAAGCCCTACCTCGATGGTTTTCACATCGGCTTTGACAACTGGCATTCCACCGACGGTCCTGAAAACCACGAACTGGCCCAACAGATTTACCGCGACCTCAAAGCCGCTGGTTTCATCGCCACCAAAACCATTGAACAATTCTTTGACCCCGAAAAGTCAATGTTCTTGCCCGACCGCTTCATCAAAGGCGAATGCCCTAAGTGCGGCGCCAAAGATCAGTACGGCGACAGTTGCGAATCATGCGGTGCGGTGTATGCCCCCACCGAAGTGAAGAACCCCTACTCCGCTTTGTCTGGCGCCACGCCGGTCCTCAAACAATCCGAGCATTACTTCTTCAAATTGTCCGACCCTCGCTGCGTTGAGTTTCTTGAAAAATGGACGCACGACACAGGCCGCTTGCAGCCCGAAGTGCTGAACAAAATCAAAGAATGGTTTGCCAAAGACGAAGAAGGCCAAGGCGGCTTGAGCGATTGGGACATCAGCCGCGATGCGCCTTATTTCGGCATTGAAATTCCCGATGCGCCCGGCAAATATTTCTACGTATGGCTCGATGCGCCCATTGGTTACTTGGCTTCGCTCAAAAATTACTTGGGCAAAATTGGTGTGGACTACAACGCTTACATCAACAACCCAAATGTAGAGCAGTACCATTTCATTGGCAAAGACATCACTTATTTCCACACGCTTTTTTGGCCTGCCATGCTGCACTTCAGCGGCCGCAAAACGCCCAATGCGGTGTATGTGCACGGTTTCTTAACCGTCAGTGGCGAGAAGATGAGCAAGAGCCGCGGCACCGGCCTCGACCCTCTCAAGTACTTGAACCTGGGCATGAACCCCGAGTGGTTGCGTTACTACATTGCGGCCAAACTCAATGGCCGCAACGAAGACGTTGACTTCAACCCCGAAGACTTCATGGCCCGCGTCAACTCCGACTTGGTGGGCAAATACATCAACATTGCATCACGCGCAGCGGGCTTCATTGCCAAGCGCTTGGGTGGCAAGTTGGGCACGGCGTCTGCAGATGGAGAAGCATTGCTGAAGCAATTGCACGAAGGTGTAGCACCCATCGCCAAACTGTATGACGAGCGCGACTTTGCCAAAGCACTGCGTGAAGTAATGCTGCTGGCCGACCGCATCAACGAATACGTCGATCAAAACAAACCTTGGGAATTGGCCAAGCAAGAAGGCATGGATGCTCGTTTGCACGATGTTTGCACCACTTGCATTGAAGCCTTCCGCTTGCTTAGCCTCATGTTGAAACCGGTGCTGCCTTCTCTGGCCAGCAACGTTGAGAAGTTTTTGAACATCGATGCCATGAACTTCATGAACGTGCAAGCCTCTTTGGGGGCCGGTCACGCCATCAACGATTACAAGCACTTGATGCAACGTGTCGATGTGGCCATGTTGGATGCTTTGTTTGAAGCACCTGAACCCGTGGTCGAAGCGGCGCCATTGCCTGGCGGCGAAGCCATTGCACCCACCATCTCCATTGACGACTTTGCCAAGATTGATTTGCGCATTGCGCAAATTGTGCAGTGCGAAGCGGTCGAAGGTTCGACCAAATTATTGCGTCTCACTTTGGATGTGGGCGAAGGCCAACACCGCAATGTGTTCAGCGGCATTGCCAGCGTTTACAAACCCGAAGATTTGGTGGGCAAACTCACCGTCATGGTGGCCAACTTGGCGCCTCGCAAAATGAAGTTTGGTGTGTCTGAGGGCATGGTGCTGGCTGCTAGCCACGCCGATGAAAAAGCCGAGCCCGGCATTTATGTTTTGAATCCATGGCCGGGTGCAAAACCTGGCATGCGCATTCACTGACCTTCGTCAGATGGCCAGCATCACGCTTCGTTAAACTGACGCATGGCCTTTTTCTTTCGCCCTAAGCTGCTTGACTCTTTAAAGGGCTACACACGCCAGCAGCTGGGCGCCGATGTTGCGGCCGGCATCACAGTGGGTGTGGTGGCTTTGCCTTTGGCCATGGCCTTTGCCATTGCATCGGGCCTCAAGCCCGAAGCGGGCTTGTTCACCGCCATCATTGCAGGCTTCATCATTTCTGCTTTGGGTGGCAGCAAGGTTCAAATTGGCGGCCCAGCGGGTGCTTTTATTGTCATTGTGTATGGCATCTTGGAACGCTACGGCTTGGCAAATCTCATTCTTGCCACCGCGGCATCGGGCGTGTTGTTGTTCATCATGGGCCTGCTCAAATTGGGCACACTGATCAGGTTCATTCCCGTCGCGGTGGTCATTGGTTTTACCAATGGCATTGCGGTGCTGATCATGTTGTCTCAGGCCAAAGATTTTCTGGGGCTCAAGGTCAACAACATGCCTGCAGATTTTTTTGGCATTTTGCGCACCCTGAATGAAGCCCTGCCCACTTTTCAAGCCTCCGCATTGGCATTGGCCTGTGGCTCACTGGCTCTGATTGTGTTGTGGCAGCGTGTCTTTTCGATCAAGCAAGGCCAAGCTCCCGCCAACGGACTTCAGCGCATCTTGCAAGTGGTGCCTGGCTCCATCGTTGCCCTCATTGCAGCCACCTTGATTGCATTGGGCTTGAATCTGCCAATTGAAACCATTGGCAGCAAATTCGGTGGCATTCCATCCGAGTTGCCAAGTTTTGTGTGGCCTGAGTTCAGCCTTGCCAACCTGCAGCAGTTGAGCATGCCCATCTTCACCTTAACTTTTCTGGGTGCCATTGAGTCCTTGCTGTGTGCGCGCATTGCCGATGGCCTGATTGGCGATAGGCACAACCCCAATCAAGAACTCATGGCGCAAGGTGTGGCCAACTTTGTCACGCCGTTCTTTGGTGGCATGCCCGCCACTGGCACCATTGCTCGCACGGTCACCAATGTCAAAAGTGGTGGCCACTCCCCTGTGGCAGGCATTGTGCATGCGCTGGTTTTATTGGGCGTGGT
>CALCBL010000330.1 GCA_937897495.1 uncultured Burkholderiales bacterium | reverse complement strand
CCATGTGGTCGGCCTTGTGCGGCTCTAAAGAATTCATTGCCAGAGCGCATCGCCTGCGAAAAATGGCCGGAGGCGGTTTGCGTCAAGCGGGCTTCATGGCAGCGGCCGCTTCTTATGCTTTAGATCACCATGTCACACGGCTTGAGCAAGACCACCAACTCATGTCGCATTTGGCGCAAGGCTTGGCGGGCATTCCAGGACTGCAAATTGAAACACCCCAAACCAATATCTTGTTTGTTGATTTGGTGGGTGATGCCAAAGCCCGCGGCGCGGCCTTGCAAGCGCATCTGAAAAATGAAGGCATTGACATGAACGGTTTGTATCGCCTGCGATTTGTCACGCACTTGGATGTCGACCGTGCCGGTGTTGACCGCGCCATTTCGGTCATACGCCAGTTCTTTGGCGCTTGATTGTCAAGGCCTCAACACCATTGCCATTTTCTTGAATTTAAAAACAGAGACCATCATGCCCATCACGCCACAGGAAGCCTTGCAAAGAACCATCGAGCACCGTGAAATTTTTCACGATGAAATGTTGCACATCATGCGCATGATCATGAATGGTGAGTTGTCGCCTGTCATGACAGCCGCACTCGTGACTGGTTTGCGCGTGAAGAAAGAAACCATTGGTGAAATTACCGCAGCTGCGCAAGTGATGCGCGAAATTTCAACCAAGGTCAACGTACCTGATACGCGTCACTTGGTGGACATTGTGGGCACCGGTGGTGATGGCTCGCACACCTTCAATATTTCAACTTGCTCGATGTTTGTGGCTGCTGCTGCGGGCGCAAAGACAGCCAAGCATGGCGGCCGCAGCGTGAGCAGCAAATCGGGCAGCGCCGATGTGCTAGAAAGCTTGGGCGCCAACATCAATTTGTCGCCAGAGAAAATTGCACAGTGCGTGAAAGAGGTGGGCATTGGTTTTATGTTTGCGCCCAACCACCATCCCGCCATGAAAAATGTGGCAGCTTTGCGCAAAGAGTTAGGGGTTAGAACCCTCTTCAATATCTTGGGGCCGTTGACCAATCCTGCAGGTGCGCCCAATATTTTGATGGGTGTGTTTCACTCCGATTTGGTGGGCATTCAAATTCGTGCCTTGCAACGCTTGGGTGCCGAGCATGCGCTGGTGGTCTACGGCCGCGATGGCATGGACGAAGTGAGCTTGGGCGCATCCACCTTGGTCGGTGAATTGAAAGATGGCCACCTCACTGAGTATGAAATTCATCCCGAAGACTTTGGCATGGCCATGGCCAGCCACCGCGCGCTTCGCGTCGAAACGCCCGAAGAATCGCAAGCCGTTTTGCGAGGTGTTTTGAACAACGAGGCTGGCGCAGCGCGCGACATCGTCATTTTGAATGCGGGCGCGGCTTTGTATGCTGCCAACGTCACCACTTCCATCAAGGATGGCATTGCTTTGGCGCGCCAAGTCATTGAGTCTGGCGCAGCCAAAGAAAAGTTAGCGCAATTTGTGGCGTTCACTCAAAAATCAGGCAGCGCAGCATGAGCGACATTCTAAAAAAAATCGTGGCGGTCAAGCATGAAGAAATTGCTTTGGCCTCCCAAATGAAATCATTTCAAGCAGTTCGTGCAGATGCAGAAAGCCGTGTTCTCACGCGCGACTTCGTGGGCGCCATTCAACGAAAAATAGCCAATCAAGAGGCCGCGGTCATTGCTGAGATTAAAAAAGCCAGCCCGTCTAAAGGTGTGTTGCGCGCTGACTTTATTCCCGCCGACATTGCGCAAAGTTATGCAGAGCACGGTGCAGCTTGCTTGTCTGTTCTCACGGACGTTCAATTTTTCCAAGGCAGCAGCGATTATTTGAAACAAGCCAGAGCCAGCTGCGACTTGCCTGTGCTGCGCAAAGACTTCATGGTCGATGCCTATCAAATTTACGAATCGCGCGCTATGGGCGCCGACTGTATTTTGCTCATTGCAGCCTGCTTGGACGATGCCCAAATGAAGGACCTGGAGGCCATTGCTCGAAGTTTGGACATGGCGGTCTTGGTGGAAGTGCATGACGCAGAAGAATTGAGCCGTGCTTTGAAACTCAAAACGCCCTTGGTGGGCATCAACAACCGCAACCTTCGGACCTTTGAGGTGAGCTTGGACGCCACCTTGGGCATGATGAAAGATGTCCCTGCCGACCGAATCTTGATCACAGAAAGCGGCATTTTGTCGACAGCAGATGTGCAAAAAATGCGTGAGGCGCATGTGAATGCCTTCTTGGTGGGCGAGGCTTTTATGCGGGCGGCCGATCCTGGCCAAGCGCTGGCCGACCTGTTTCATTGAAAGCAGCCAGCCAAAATGCGGCTGAATCAAACCGATTTGTTCAGTGGTGAGGGCGCTCATTGGGTGGTGCCCGCGCCCTCGAACCAGTTGCTTGTGTCCCACTGGCCGCCCAGCATGGAGGCGCTCACAGAAGCTTGGCAAGATCTCTTAAGAGATTTTTGGGGCAGCTCGACGGGCTCAACTCTGGACAAAAAGGTGAGCGCCTGCTTGGCGGCGGGGCAAGTGATCTTTCCGGACTCACCTTATCGAGCCTTGGCGCTCACCCCTTTTGAAAATGTTCAAGTGGTGGTTTTGGGGCAAGACCCCTATCACGGCCCTGATCAAGCACAGGGCTTGGCATTTTCTGTGGGGCAGGGTCAGAAAATTCCGCCCAGTTTGCGCAATATTTTCAAAGAAATTCAGCGTGACTTGGGTGCGCCCATTCCTTCGGGTACCGACGCAGGCAGCTTGGAGCGCTGGGCTGAACAAGGCGTTTTGCTGCTCAACACAGCACTGACAGTAGAACAGTCAAAACCTGCCAGTCATAGCGATTGGGGTTGGGAAGTGCTCACTGACAAAATTATCAAAGCGCTTTCGGCTCACCCAAAGCCCAAAGCTTTTTTGTTGTGGGGCGCTCATGCCCAGAGCAAAGCAAAGCAGATTGAGGCTTTGAATGACCAGGGCCAACACTTGATTTTGAAGGCCAATCACCCATCGCCTTTATCAGCTTTGCGCCTGCCCACGCCGTTCATGGGATGTGGTCATTTTGGTCAGGTGAACCGCTGGCTTGAGGGGCAAAAGAAAAAACCCATCCTTTGGTAATTTCGCTCTTGAAACTTGCAGAGGCCTGAAAAAAAGTGGCATAATCCGAGATTCGCTGAGGAGGGGTGCCCGAGTGGCTAAAGGGGGCAGACTGTAAATCTGTTGGCTTACGCCTACACTGGTTCGAATCCAGTCTCCTCCACCAGCAAAACTTGCTTTGTAACTGACTTGGTGAATTACCTTGGTAATTTATTTGGAGAGACTGCGGGAGTAGTTCAATGGTAGAACCCTAGCCTTCCAAGCTAATGACGCGGGTTCGATTCCCGTCTCCCGCTCCATTTGTTGTGCTGGGTAAGTTGTACAAGTTAAGTTGTGCAAAGCTGGTTAAAAGTTTCGTAGCCCATGTGGCTCAGTGGTAGAGCACCCCCTTGGTAAGGGGGAGATCGCGGGTCCGATTCCCGCCATGGGCACCAAAGATTTGAGCCATGTGGGTTGAAGTCATGTGGATTCGAGTATTGTTTTTTTAATGTTTTTTTCGGAGTCGAGAAATGGCAAAAGAGAAATTTGAGCGGACAAAACCGCACGTCAACGTTGGCACGATTGGTCACGTTGACCATGGCAAGACAACCTTGACAGCTGCTATCACCACGGTGTTGGCGGCCAAGTTTGGTGGTTCTGCAAAAGCGTACGACCAAA
>CALCBL010000329.1 GCA_937897495.1 uncultured Burkholderiales bacterium | reverse complement strand
AGTCGGCTATGTGCGCCACGGGTGCAAGATCCTTTTGCGCGTCGTAGTTGAGCTTCTTGTAAACCAGCGGAGCCAGAACGGGCACAACAATCGGTGCCAACATGACCGTTGCACAGTTGGGTGCAGCATTTTTCAAGGCTTCAGCGGCGATGCGGCCGCCCGCACCAACACGGTTTTCGACTACCACAGGGCGGCCCAATTCATCCTTGAGGCGTTCGGCCAACAGACGCGCGGCCAAGTCTGCTGAGCCGCCTGCTCCAAAACCAACCAAAATTTTCAGTGGCACCGGGTCGTTGGCTTGCGCCAGTCCAGACAGCAATAGCAACACACTGCTCAACCAAATCTTCGTTTTCATCGCGGCTCCTTGAAAGTCAAAAATATTAGAACACCCAAACTTTAGATTTTTTAGTGCATTTGGAACACCCTCAAGATTGATGGTCGAGCCGTCACAATGCACCACGGCAAAGGGTAATCTCTCTTGACCATTTAGAGAGATTTGATAACAATGAAAACTCCTGAGAACCTCAAGGAAGCCCCCATGTACTTGAACACACAACAATCCAAAATGCTGGCAGACCTATGCGCAGTGATGGCTTCGGATGTATCGAAAGGCCAATTGCTCCAAACTCTGGCTCAACCTTTGGCCCAATTCATGCAGGCCGATCACCTGGTCTCACGGCAATGGCAGGCCTCGACAAATCGCTATGTCATCAGCGCGTCCTACAACGTCAAACACTCCAGAATCCGTGCGTATGAAGATCACTTCCAGTTTTGTGACCCCATCACACCGCGCATGAGAGCCATGCGCACACCCGCACGGGTCAGCGATGTGTGTTCCGAGCAAGAGCTTGAGGGCTCCGAGTTCTACAACGACCACCTGCGTCAGGACGGCATTCACTGGGGCGTGAACCTGTACGCCTACCGCGGTGATGCCAGCCTGGGCGATCTAGTCATTTACCGGGCGAAGGGGCGAGAAGACTTCAGCCGTCAAGACATGGCCTACCTGAACATCATTGCGCCCGTGTTCACGGCCGCATTGAGTCGACTTGAGACCGAAGAGTCAACCAAGACTGCGAAGGTGGGCCATGACGAAGTTGAGTTGCGCCGGTTTTTGACCGGGCGTTGTCAGCTCAGCCAGCGCGAGGCAGATGTTGTGCTGCTTTGCCTGAATGGTTGCTCAGACAAGTACATTGCACGCCAACTCAATATTGGCTTCACTACGGTGCGCTATCACCTGGGACACGCGTTTGAAAAGCTCGGCGTTCAGGGGCGTAACAAACTACCCGCCCACATCGGGCAGCTTCTCCATCAGGCATAAACCATCGGTGGGCTCGGCAGGCGTGGCAAAGCCCGGGCAATGGCTGCAGCCACAGCCAAAAGGTGGCGATCCGAGCCCAAGGGGCCGTCCAGCTCCAGACCTACGGGCAAGCCCTCGGCCGTCAAACCTGCCTGAAGGCTGATGCCGGGCAGCCCCGCATTGCTGCCAGGGTCGGTGTTCCGGATCAAGGTTTTGAACGTGGGCACTTGTCGGCCGTCCAGAAACACCGTGTCGTCATGACCTATGGGAGGGGCCGTCATGAGGCATGTGGGAAAAGCCAGTGCATCCAGGCGGTGGTCGGCAAAATGCTTGGCGTAAGCGGTCTGCAGTTTATGGCGCCGGGCCTGTGCGGCAGCATAAGCGGTGGACGTGACGCGTTCATTGCTGAGTTGCCGAGACAAGAGAAGGGCCACGTCTGGGCTGCCCACACCCGCCAACAGTGCGTTCATCGACAAGCCCTGTGCCTTGGCATAAGCGGGCAGGCTTTGCATCATTTCAAACATCACCAAAGTTGAGCCCGTTGCATCGTTGTGCAGTTTCAAGCCTGGCACATCCAGCGTCACGCACACAACGCCTTCAGAGACCAGCATATCTATCGCTTGCTGAATGATTACCAAGACTTGCGGGTCGGCATCTTTAAAAAAGTCCTCACGCGGAATGCCCAAGCGCAGGCCTTTGAGAGACACATCAGGCAAATCGGGTGGCTCTTGTGCCAATAGAGAGTCGAGCCAGGCCACGTCTGCAACTGTTCGGGCCATGGGCCCAACGGTATCTTTGGTGGGTGACAGGTGCAAGAGGCCTTGGGATGCATAGCGGCCCGTGGTCGGCCTGAACCCGACCACGCCACACAAAGCGGCAGGCAGGCGCACCGAAGCACCGGTGTCTGTGCCCAAAGCAGCGGGCACCATGCATGCGGCCACGGCCACGGCCGATCCGCCAGAGCTGCCGCCCGGTATGCGTAAAGGGTCCCATGGGTTGCGGCAAGCGCCCGTGACCGCGTTGTGGTTGGTGTCGCCCAAAGCCAG
>CALCBL010000328.1 GCA_937897495.1 uncultured Burkholderiales bacterium | reverse complement strand
GGTATTCGTGGATCTCAAGATTATGTTCGTCGCGGTGGCGCGGTGGCGCGCATGATGCTGGTGCAGGCTGCGGCCAACGAATGGAATGTGCCAACATCAGAACTGACAACTGCCAATAGTGTCATTTCACATGCGGCATCAGGTCGAAAAACAAGCTATGGCAAGGTGGCAGCCGCCGCTGCCAAGTTGCCTGTGCCCGACATGAAAGCGGTTGTTCTAAAGGACCCCCGTACTTGGAAAATTGCCGGTAAATCTGTCAAACGCTTGGACACTGCCAACAAGCTCAATGGCAAACTGATTTACGGCATTGATTTGAAGATGGATGGCATGCTTTGCGCTTCAGTCATGGACTGCCCTGTGTTTGGTGGCAAGCTGATCAGCTTTGACGACAGCAAAGTGAAAACTTTGCGAGGCGTGAAGGCGGTGGTCAGAGTCGATGCCACCACCGTGGCCGTGGTTGCCGATACTTGGTGGCGCGCTAAAAATGCATTGGATCAATTGCCCATCGTTTGGGACGAGGGCCCTAATGCCAAAGTTAACAGTGCCATGATTGCCGATCATGTGCGTGAAGGCCTCACTGCGCGTGGCGACTATGCGGGCCGCAAAGAAGGTGATGCGATCAATGCGGTGTCTAATGCAGCCAAAACAGTCGAAGCCGTTTACAGCTCGCCTTTCTTGTCGCACACCCCCATGGAGCCCATGAATTGCACGGCAAGATGGACTTCGGACAAAGCAGAAGTTTGGGTGCCCACACAAAATGCCGAAGCATCATTGGCAAAGCTGGCTGAAACCGCGGGCTTGCCACTTGAAAAGTGCGATGTCTATGTCACTGATTTGGGCGGCGCGTTTGGACGCAAAGGCGGTCAACAAGATTATGTGGCGCAAGCGGTCAACATTGCCAAACAGTTCCCTGGCACGCCCATCAAAATGATTTGGTCACGAGAAGAAGATCAGTCCCACGATTTCTATCGACCCGTTTCTCAGTGCTACATGAAAGCGGGCCTAGACAACAAGGGTAACTTGGTGGGACTGACCCTGCGATTATCCGGACAGTCCATTAACGCCTGGGTCAATCCGTCTGCCATCAAAGACGGCAAAGACGAACGTCAATTACAAGGCTTCTGGTCACAACCTGGCGAAGCACAATTGGGTTATACATTTCCCAACTTGCTAACCGAATACGCGATCCGCAATACCCATGTACCGGTGGGTCCATGGCGCGGTGTGAACACCAATCAAAACGGTGTTTACATGGAGTGCTTCATGGATGAAGTGGCGCGCGCTGCGGGCAAAGACCCTTTGGTATTTCGTCAAGCTTTGATGCAAAACCATCCTAAGCATTTGCAAGTGCTCAATGCAGCGGCAGAAAAAGGCGATTGGGGCAAACCTGCTGCGCCAGGCGTGTTCAGAGGTATTGCTCAGTTCATGGGCTACGGTGCTTATTCTGCAGCAGTCGCTGAGGTCACGGTCAGCCCCAAAGGCGAAGTGAAGTTGTTGCGAATGGTGTTGGCCACAAATGCCGGACATTTTGTCAATCCACACCAAGTGGCGGCGCAAGTCGAGGGCGGCGTGGTCATGGGCCTGAGTGCCACTTACTTTGGCGAATGCACGGTTGAAAATGGTCGCATCAAAGAAAAGAATTTTGATACCTATCAAATGCTCAAAATGGCTCAGATGCCTAAAGTGGAAACTGTTTTGGTACCCACCTACGACTTCTGGGGCGGTGTGGGTGAGCCCACCATTTGCGTGGTGGCGCCTGCAGTGATCAATGCCATTTCCGCGGCAATCGGCAAGCCGCTCAGAAATTTGCCTTTGAAGAATTCAGGCTTAAAATTTGTTTGATTGACTTCATGAATTGAAGAAATTCAATTCAATCTCATCGCCGCAAGGAGGGCCCTTCAATGGGCATTCCTTGTGCGCGAGATTTTAAAAATAATTCCAATTGCCGAAGCTCTGGGCTGCCGGGCGCAGGCACCTCTGCTTGAACACCAGAGTAGCAGGCTCTCAATCTTCGGTCGATCGACCCCATGCTTTGCCAACTCAACTTAAAGATAGGAAATCCGGTGGGGTGACCGGGTGAGATGACATCGGCGCGCATGGTTTTGCCGATGTTCAAGTCGTGGCAATGCGTGCAGGCCAAATTCATCCGCCCCATGC
>CALCBL010000327.1 GCA_937897495.1 uncultured Burkholderiales bacterium | reverse complement strand
ATCGGTATATTGGGACAGACTTGCCACGCCATCTAACCAGGCCACTGCTGCCGAGTGATACAGGCTGAACTTGGACTGAAGCCCTGTTTGTGGTTTTTCGATACCGGTTATTTTCACGGTGATCGGATTGACTTGCAATGTGATGCTGGCAATTTGACTGACGTCGCCCACTTTGGCGCGCAAAGCCATGACGCAATCAATCAAAGGGTGTAGCACGACGCCACATGCGTAGGGCTTGTGGCCGTTTGACAAAATTTCCCATGCTTGGCCTAAATGAGCCGTCATGGGTGACGCGTCGTGTCTGTTGGCAAAGGTCGCTGAGAAGCCTTTGCGTCCCTCAATGATTTCGGTCGAACTGTCAAAACCCTCGCGCGCCAAGAGCGCTGACAACAGGCCATTTTGGGCCGCCTTACCGGCATGAAGTGATTTAGACATGGTGCCTCGGTTTTGCTGCAACCCAGCCGATTGGGTCGCCGCGATGCCTAGGCAATAATTGGTTTGACTTGCATTCAGTCCCAGCAAGCGCGCCGAGGCAATGCCGGCCGCAAGCGTTCCCAGCGTTCCTGTGAGGTGCCAACCGGCGTCATGGTGGCCGGGTGATGCTTTGCCAATGCGAACACCCGCTTCAAAACCTAAGACATAGGCCAACATTAAATCTTGTCCAGAACAGGGCACCAAAGTGGCGGCAGAGAACAAGGCGGATAACACGGGTGAGCTGGTGTGCAGCACAACGCCGTCCATGTGCGTGTCATCAAAGTCCAGAACATGGCCCATTTGGCCATTCATCAATGCAGCTTCGAGAACCCCCATTTTTTGCGCGTGGCCAAGCACCTGTGCTTTGGGCAAGCTCCCTGACACATTGAGCGCGGACTTTAAGCAAGCGATGGTATCTGTGCCACTTCCGGCCAGCGCACAACCCAGCCAATCGAGCAGGCCTCTCTTGCACTCATGGTGGACCTTCGCTGGCAAGGACGCGAACGAAAGACTCGATGTGAAGTCACAAAAGTTTCGACTGATGCCCACATCCAAATTGGCGGCACTGTAGGATAAACTCACATGGGCGGGCGTGCTCAAAATGGATCTTTCGCTTAAAGCATTGAGCCTGCATGCTCACATAAGGGCACGCTAGCGTCTATCCGCACAATTACCGATACAACATTTACTCACACCCACAGGGAATAAATTGGACATGAAACCCCTAGAAGGCCAAACGGCTCTGATTACCGGCGCTGTGCGACGAATTGGCCGCGCAACTGCGCTGGAATTGTCGCAATTGGGCGCCGCGGTTGTCATCAACGCACGCTCTTCACGCGATGAGGCCGAGGCC
>CALCBL010000326.1 GCA_937897495.1 uncultured Burkholderiales bacterium | reverse complement strand
TTTAAATTTCTTCTCGACTAGCAAAATTCAGTAATCAACTCACCAGCCAGATTGGTATTTTCTAGCATGCCATTTTGATCCGCAATGAGTTGGCCATTCACCCAAACGCCGTGAACACCCATGGCATCTGTGTGCAGTCTTGGCGCACCCAGTGGCAAATCGAACACACGCTTCTTAGGACCTCGGCCCACAGTTTGGGGGTCAAACAGCAGCAAGTCTGCCGCATAGCCTTCGCGCAATAAACCGCGATTTTTTAAACCTAAAATTTCTGCAGGTTGAGCCGTGAGTTGATGCACAGCTTGGCTCAGGCTCATCGCGCCCATGTCACGCGACCAATAACCCAAAAGATGCAAACCGAAACCAGCGTCATTGAAAAAAGTCAGGTGCGCGCCTGCATCGCTGAGTGAAACCAAACTGTGAGGATGGTTCAGCATCTTGGTGACAGCTTCTGTATCGCTGTTCAGCAACATGGCCGTGAAGACCGTTTGCAAGTCTTCTTCAAGCGCCAGATTCAAAGCAAAGTCGAGAGGGTCTAAGCCTGCTTGCGACGCCAATGCCGCAATACTTTGCTGCTCATAAACTTGATTCTCTGGCTTGAAAGTTTCAACCACATGCACCTTTTCCCATTCGCTGTTGAACAAGCGGAAGGTGGCTGCTTGTGAAAGTTCTTCTTTGACTTTGGTCCTAAATTCAGAGCTTGCCAAACAAGTTTTGAGCTCAGCGTGTTGCAAACCTAACGCAGGTTTCCAACTGCTCAAGCCCTCTACCGGGTAGGCCGATGCAAACGTGAAATCCATGCTCAAGGGGCAGCAGGAAACTTGTCCCGTGAGTTTGTGGCCGCGTTGGTTGGCATCTGTAATGGCTTTCAAATCATTGAACACACCATTCGGGTTGGTTGAGTTGTGCAGCAAGGCCGCCACCATGACAGGCCGATGGCTGGCCGCAGCAAGCGACTCTAGAAATGACACAGGCATTTGCCCACCTTTGGTCACCATGTAAACGCCGCCACCTTGGCTGCTCATGGCCAAAGTGAGCTGCATCATTTCTTCATCGGATGCCAAACGCGATGGCATGGGAAAGCCGCCTTCACCGTTGTGGGCGGGGCTGGTGCTAGTGGCAAAACCGATGGCACCTGCCGCCATGGCTTCGCGAACCAATGCGGCCATCTCGGAAATTTCAGAGGCAGTGGCTTCTCGTTTGTTGGCTTCTTCTCCCATGACCCAGGTGCGCACAGAAGAGTGTCCGATGTAGGCCGCAACATTGATGGCGCATTGCTTTTTCTTCAGCATGGCCAAATATTCTGGAAAGGTTTCAAAGTCCCAATCGATGCCGTGTTGTAAGACTTGCAAAGACATGCCCTCAACCTGCGTAAGGTTGCGCATGGTGAGTTCGCGGTCTTTGGGCCTGCAAGGTGCAATGGTAAAGCCGCAGTTGCCAATGACCGCGGTGGTCACGCCTAAAGCGGGCGAGGGGCGAACGCGAGCGTCCCAAGTAATTTGAGCATCATAGTGAGTGTGCGAGTCAATGATGCCGGGCATGAGCGCAAGGCCAGAAGCGTTAACGCAATGGTCTGCAGTGAAGACCAAGTTTTGGCCAATCTGTACAATTTTCCCTTGATGAACTGCCAAGTCTTGCACTACTGGTTCTGCGCCTGAACCGTCAAACACAAGTGCATTCTGAATGAGCGTGTCAACCTTGTTCATTGCTCTATCTCCACCATGATTTCATTGCGCCGAAACATGGGCAAGGTCCAGGGTGGGTCGTAGCGTGAAAGTTGAACGCTGCTCAATGGCTTGAAGTTTTTACTTTGCAGCCAAGCTAAAAGTTCATCCGACTTGGTTTGAACCCGCGCCACGGAGTTAAAGCCCGTGAAGCTGTGAACTGCAAAAAGTTTGCCAGGAATTTCACGTAACTTCACCTCGGCATTGTTCGGCAAAGGAATGTTGGTCATGGTGTATTTGCCGGGCATGACAAAGTGCACACGCCACTTGTTTGCAGATGCCATATCGCCGCCTTGTTGCGCTGCACTTAAGGTCACTGGCGCAGTCATGGCAATTTTTTCAGAAACAGGCTCAAGCGTAACCGGCGCTGTCATGGCGATCTTTGCAGCGGCGCCAGTTTGATTAGCGCGATTGTTGCCAAAAATATAGTCTGCAATTTTTCGAAAGCCTTTGGTGGAGGCCTCATCCATATCGCCATCTACCAGCGTTTCGGCCACCAACATGGGCGCATATTGCCGCACTTCAAAGGCCTCAGATTTAAGAACAATTTTGAAAGCAGGTTCTTCAATGGCCATGGCATTTTGTCCAATAAGAAGAAGAATAAGAGTGTAGAAAATTCGCATGTTCATGAGGTTCATTGGGGTAACTCCCCGTAGATGTGGCTATGTGGGTAACTTTAAAATCTATTGCAGTGCAGCATACTGTCGTTCAATGCTGATTGCCGTAGCAGATTGTTGTTCATTTAGAGAAGTGTGTAAATCATGGTCAGAAAATCCGCCGCCAAATCGACTGCTGCTGCCAGCGAAGCACATACTGACTCGGCCACTGAATCTTCGGCCAGCCAGCCTCAAAGGGTGATTAAAAAGTACCCCAATCGCAGGCTCTACGACACCGCCACCTCTAGTTATGTCACTTTGTCCGAAATCAAGCAATTGGTCATGCAGGGACATGCCTTTGTGGTCAGGGACGCCAAAACCGGCGAAGACCTGACCCGCAACCTGCTGCTTCAAATCATTTTGGAGGAAGAATCTGCCGGTGCGCCCATGTTCACCGAAGCCGTTTTGGCCAACATCATTCGCTTTTATGGGCATGCCATGCAGGGCCACATGGGGGCTTATTTAGAGAGCAATTTACAGTCGCTCATGCTGATGCAATCCAAAATGGGGCATCAGTCCAACAACATCGTGAGTCAAATGCAAGAGCAAATGCAGAAACAAACCGCTCAATTCTTGAATGCTTTTGGCCTCAAACCCTGAATTTGGTGTCATCCATGGGCAAATGGACTGCTTGGCGCTGCCCACTCAAATTACTGGGACAATAGGGCAATGAACGAAATTGCTACCGCAGTGACTGAAAGAAGTCCTACTTCTGCCCCCAAAGTGGGTTTTGTCAGTCTGGGATGTCCCAAAGCCCTCACTGACTCCGAACTCATCCTCACGCAGCTCAGCGCCGAGGGTTATCAAACTTCCAAGACTTTTGAAGGTGCCGATCTGGTCATCGTCAACACCTGCGGCTTCATTGACGATGCCGTGAAGGAAAGCCTGGACACCATCGCTGAAGCCTTGAACGTGAACGGCAAAGTCATTGTCACTGGCTGCTTGGGTGCCAAAGAAGCCGAGGGTGGTGGCAACTTGGTCCGTGAAATTCACCCCAGTGTGCTGGCCGTCACCGGACCGCATGCCACCCAAGAAGTCATGGACGCAGTGCACGCGCATTTGCCCAAACCGCACGATCCCTTCATCGACTTGATGCCCAATTCATTTGGCGTGGCCGGTCTCAAACTCACACCCAGGCATTACGCATATTTGAAAATCAGCGAAGGCTGTAACCACCGCTGCACTTTTTGCATCATTCCATCGATGCGCGGCGATTTGGTGTCAAGACCCATTGGCGACGTGCTCAAAGAAGCAGAGGCTTTGTTTGAAGGTGGCGTGAAAGAGTTGTTGGTGATCAGCCAAGACACTTCCGCTTATGGCGTCGATGTGAAATACCGCATGGGCTTCTGGGAAGGCCGTCCTGTTAAAACGCGCATGCTCGAACTGGTGCAAACATTGGGTGAGATTGCGCAGAAGTATGGCGCTTGGGTTCGACTGCATTATGTCTATCCGTACCCTGCGGTTGATGAAGTTCTGCCGCTCATGGCCACCGGTTCCATCTTGCCTTATTTGGATGTGCCATTGCAGCACAGCCACCCCGATGTGCTCAAGCGCATGAAGCGTCCTGCAAGTGGCGAAAAGAATTTAGAGCGCATTCAAAAGTGGCGCGAAGTGTGTCCGCAGTTGGTCATTCGCAGCACGTTCATTGCGGGCTTTCCTGGAGAAACCGAAGCAGAGTTTGAGCACCTGCTTAACTTTGTTCGGGAAGCACAAATTGACAGAGCGGGCTGTTTTGCATACAGCCCCATAAAGGGTGCCTTGGCCAATGAATTGCCAGGCATGTTGCCGCAAGCTGTCAGAGAAGAGCGTCGCTCACGCTTTATGCAAGTGGCCGAGGAAGTCTCTGTCCAGCGTTTGCAGCAGCGCATCGGCGCCACCATGCAAGTGTTGGTCGATTCCGCCACAGCCATGGGCAAAAAAGGCGGCATTGGCAGAACCTATGCCGATGCGCCTGAAATTGATGGCGTGGTGAAGTTGCTGCCGCCCGAGAAGATCAGCAAGACCTACAAGGTCGGTGAGTTCACACGTGCACGAATTGTGGGCGTGGATGGTCATGATCTTGTCGCTTTGCCTGTCTAAAATGCATTTTGAAATGCACTTGAATTTGAAAAACAGGCTCGAAAAAAAAGCTGCCATGTTTGCAGCTTTGATTAAACTTGGTGCCCAGGAAGGGACTCGAACCCCCACGAAGTTACTCGCTAGTACCTGAAACTAGTGCGTCTACCAATTCCGCCACCTGGGCTCTCAGGACAAGAACAAAGGATTGTATATCAAAAAAATTAGCCAACCCTCTGGAGTCCTCGATGAAATCGAGGGCAGTGTGCAAGGCCATCGCGATGGTCACGGCTTCTTAATCCGTGACGATGGTGACGGTGATATTTTTCTGCCACCCAACGAAATGCGTGCCGTGTTGCACAAAGATCGTGTGAAGGTTCGCATCGTTCGACAAGATCGAAAAGGCCGACCTGAAGGTCGTGTGGTTGAAATCATGGAGCGGCCTGCACACCCCATCATTGGCCGCTTGCTCAATGAAGGTGGCATCTGGATTGTGGCGCCTGAAGACAAGCGTTATGGCCAAGATATTCTCATTCCCAAAGTGGGCATTGGCACTGGCAAGCCGGGTCAAGTGGTGGTGGTGGAACTCACCGAGCCGCCTGCATTGTTTGGCCAACCTGTAGGCCGTGTGAAAGAAGTACTGGGAGAAATTGACGACCCCGGTATGGAGATTGACATTGCCGTTCGCAAGTACAGCGTGCCGCACGAATTTTCTGCAGCGTGTTTGGAATTGGCGCGCGAGTTGCCTGACAAAGTTCGTCCGCAAGATTCCAAAGATCGAATTGACCTCACCGATATTCCATTGGTCACCATTGACGGGGAAGATGCGCGCGACTTTGACGATGCCGTGTATTGCGAGCCCGCCAAAATTGGCAAGACCAAAGGTTGGCGTTTGCTTGTTGCCATTGCCGATGTCAGCAACTATGTGGCCACGGGCAGTGCCATTGACATCGATGCCTACGACCGCGCCACCAGTGTGTATTTTCCGCGCCGCGTTATTCCCATGCTGCCGGAAAAACTCTCCAATGGTTTGTGTTCACTCAATCCTGAAGTAGAGCGTTTGTGCATGGTTTGCGACATGCTCGTGACGGCCAAAGGCGATGTTCACGCCTATCAGTTTTATCCCGCAGTGATGTACAGTCACGCGCGATTCACCTACACCGAAGTGGCCGCCATCCTAGCCAACACACGCGGCCCCGAGGCCATCAAGCGCAAAGCCCGCGTGAACGATTTGCTCAATTTACACGATGTGTACCGTGCCTTGTTGGCATCGCGTGCAGTTCGCGGCGCTGTCGATTTTGAGACCACTGAAACGCAAATCATTTGCGATGACAACGGCCGCATTGACAAAATTGTGCCGCGTGTTCGCACTGAAGCACACCGTCTCATTGAAGAGGCCATGTTGGCCGCCAACGTGTGCAGTGCCGACTTTATTCAGAACAGCAAGCATCCTGGTTTGTTCCGTGTGCACGAAGGCCCCACGCCCGAGAAGAAAGATTTGCTTCGCAATTACTTGAAAGCATTGGGCTTGCCCTATACCGTGAGTGATGAGCCAAAGCCCAGCGAGTTTCAACACATTGCACAGGCCACCAAGGAAAGACCTGACGCGCAGCAAATTCACACCATGCTGTTGCGCTCTATGCAGCAAGCCATTTACACGCCCATCAACAGTGGTCACTTTGGCTTGGCCTACGAAGCCTACACGCACTTCACCAGCCCTATTCGCCGCTATCCCGACTTGCTGGTGCATCGCGTGATTAAAGCCATCTTGGCGAACAAAAAATACCAGTTGCCTGCTTTGCCATTGCCCGGTGAAGCGCAGGCCAAGTTGGCCAAGCGATTGCAGAAAAACAAAGCGGGCGCTCAAATGGACGATGCACCGCGCATCAAAATGTCGCCCGCCGAACAGCAAGCTTGGGAAGCAGCAGGTTTGCATTGCAGTGCCAACGAGCGCCGTGCCGATGAAGCCAGCCGCGATGTTGAAGCTTGGCTCAAGTGCAAATACATGCGCGAGCATTTAGGCGAGGAATATTCTGGTTTGGTCACTTCGGCCACGAGCTTCGGAATTTTTGTTACCTTGGACGCTTTGTATGTGGAGGGCTTGGTGCACATCACTGAACTTGGCGGAGAGTATTTCCGATTTGATGAAGCCCGCCAAGAATTGCGTGGCGAGCGAACAGGCATTCGTTATGCCATTGGCACGCGTGTTCAAATTCAGGTCAGCCGTGTTGACTTGGACGGCAGGAAAATTGATTTCCGCTTGGTCAATCCTGCTGAAGAGTTCAGCCCTCGTCAATTGCGTGACAAGGGCAATCAGAAATCTGGCGCTCGCGGCGCCTCAAGAGGTTCTGAATTGAGTCCCGATGGTGTAAAGGCCAATCAGTCGCGTCCTTTCAAGGGACGAAAGCTTGAGGGCTTAAGCTCACCCAATCGCCAAGGCAAAGCCTCTGCAAAAGGGGCGCCACCTAAGTCAGCCGGTCAAAAAAAATC
>CALCBL010000325.1 GCA_937897495.1 uncultured Burkholderiales bacterium | reverse complement strand
TTTCATTTCAACCGCAACTACCCACCCACCATCAACAGCGCCACCGAAGCCGACTTTGCGCGCAAAGTGATGGACGGCATTGTGGGCAAAGACAATGTGATGGTGCAAGAGCCCACCATGGGCGCTGAAGATTTCTCTTTCATGTTGCAAGCCAAGCCCGGTGCCTATGTCTTCATTGCCAATGGCGACGGCTCACACCGTGAAATGGGCCACGGCGGAGGCCCTTGCATGTTGCACAATCCCAGCTACGACTTCAATGACGACCTGATTCCCTTAGGCGGCACTTATTGGGTTGAATTGGCCACGCAATGGTTGGCCAACCCCACCCAAACAAAGTAAGCTTCTGCTTCAGTCGAATTTAGACAACTTTCTATTGAAGCCCTTCGGGGCTTCTTTCATTTGGACCCCTCATGACAAACATTCATTCCGCATTTTCAAAAAGTTATGCAGAAGCACGACAAAAGTTTTTGAGTGCCGCACAAGCTTCAGGGCTTCAGGTTGAGTCTCACGTTCATCCCGAAAAGGGACGCGATGGCGAAGAGTTGGCCATGGATGTGGTGCGCGAAGGCCCCGTGAATGCCAAACAAGTTTTGCTCATCAGCAGTGCTTGCCATGGGGTGGAAGGTTATTGCGGCAGTGGCGTTCAAATTGATGCGTTGCGCAGTGCTGAATGGCACAAGGCAGTTCAACAAAGTGGCATTGCGGTGGTGTATGTGCACGCTTTGAATCCGCATGGTTTTTCCCATGTGCGCCGCGTCACGCAAGAAAACGTTGACCTCAATCGCAACTTTCAAGACTTCAGCAAACCCCTGCCAGAGAACACAGCTTACAAAGAGGTTCAACACCTTTTGCTGCCAGATCAATGGCCGCCCAACGAAGCCAACCAACAAGCCACCATGCATTACATTGCGCAACACGGCATGCCAAAGCTACAAGCGGCCGTGTCTCAAGGTCAGCACCACCATCCTGAAGGTTTGTTCTTTGGCGGCCAAGCGCCCACATGGAGCAATCAAACCATTCGCAAAGTGCTGAAGCAGCAAGCTGCCTCCGCCCAAAAATTGGCCTGGATTGACTTGCACACAGGCTTAGGTCCTAGCGGTGTGGGCGAGCGTATTTATGCAGGCGCCAACGATGCAGCAGCCATTGCACGTGCGCGCCAGTGGTGGGGTCCTGGCATTACCTCCATCTACGATGGCAGCTCTTCTTCAGCCTTCCTCACGGGCCTCATGTGGATGTCTGCGCAAGACGAATGCCCTCATGCCGAATACACAGGCATTGCTTTGGAGTACGGCACCTTGCCCATGAACGACATGCTCTCGGCACTCAGAGCAGACCACTGGCTGCACATTCACCCCGAAGCCTCTGATGAACTCAAGCAAAGCATCAAAGCCCAAATCTTTGCGGCCTTTTACACCGACACCGATGTGTGGCGAGAGCAAATCATCTCTCAAGCCCGTGAAGCCATGTTCCAAGCTGTTGAAGGTTTGAAATGACCCAAGCACCAGCACGCATTCTTTTGTTAGGCGGCACAGGCTTTGTGGGCCGCCATGTTTGCGAGAAGCTCACGCGCATGGGCAGCAGCATGACCGTGATCACACGGCGCGCAAACCAAGCCAGCGCCATCCAAAATTTACCGCGCGTGAACGTCATTGAAGGTGATGTTTACAACTTAGAATTTTTAACGCAGTGCATGCAAAAGCACGATGTGGTGATCAATCTGATTGCCATCTTGCACGGTACGCCAGCTGCCTTTGAAAAAGCCCATGTGCAGTTGCCGCAAGTCATCGCCCAAGCATGCCAAGACAGCGGTGTGCACCGGCTGATTCACATCAGTGCCTTGGGCGCCAGCCTAACTGGCCCTTCAGAATACCAGCGAAGCAAAGCGCGCGGCGAAGAGATTTTCAAGCAAGCGGGCCTTGAACTCACCTTGCTGCAACCCAGTGTGATCTTTGGCAAAGAAGACAAGTTTTTAAACTTGTTTGCGCAACTTCAAAGCATCACCCCCATCGTGCCCTTGGCCGGTGCCACCACACGTTTTCAAGCTGTGTGGGTCGAAGACGTGGCCAATGCCATCGCACAGTGTGTTTTCAACAGCGACACCGCAGGAAAAACCTACGAGCTTTGTGGTCCCGAAGTTTTCACGCTGCAACAATTGGTTCAAAAATCAGGCCAATGGGCGGGCATTCGCCAAGGCAAAGGCCGTTTGGTTTTTGGCATACCGCACGCCATGGCGTGGCTCCAAGCCTTTCTGATGGAATTGGCACCAGGTCAGCCCTTGATGAGCCGTGACAACCTGGCCTCTATGGAAGTAGACAACGTGGCATCTGGCCACGCACTGGGCTTGAAAGATTTAAACATGGAGGCAGCTGCTGTGAGCAGCATTGCACCTGGCTATTTAGGCACCAAGGGGCAAAGCACTGCGCTGAACGACTACCGAGCTAAAGCGGGCCGTTAGACAAAAAGGGATACACCATGCAACTTTTCATTGCCAACAAAAACTACTCTTCATGGTCCATGCGCCCTTGGGTCATGCTCAAGCAAGCGGGCATTGAATTTGAAGAAGTCATGGTGCGCTTTGATGGGTTCGATGCTCAGTCTAAGTTCAAGCAAACTTTGAAAGACATCAACCCCGTGGGCAAAGTGCCCGTGCTGGTCGATGGTGATTTGGCCGTTTGGGATACGCTGTCGATTGCAGAGTACGCAGCAGAGAAATTTGCAGACAAGCAACTCTGGCCCAGCAAGGTGTCTGACCGTGCAAGGGCACGCAGCATTTGCGCAGAAATGCACAGTGGTTTCACGGGCATTCGAAGTGCGTGCCCCATGAACATTGACGCGCACTTACCAGAAATTGGCGCCTTGGCGCTGCGAGACAAAGAAGCTGTGCGCAACGATTTAAAACGCATTGACCATCTGTTTTCGTCTTTGCTGCAAGAACACAAAGGCCCCATGTTGTTTGGTGGATTCAGTATTCCAGATGCCTATTTTTCGCCTGTTGTCATGCGCATCAAAACCTACGCACTGCCTGTGAGTTCTGAGACACAGGCCTACATCGATCGTTTGTGCGCCATGCCCGGCGTGAAGAACTGGATTGAGGGCGCATTGGCTGAAAAAGACTTCATTGATTTTGAAGAGCCTTTTCGGACCAAGCCCTAAGTTCAGAGCAGATGCTTTCGCACCCGCCCTCTAAGCTTACAAAGCACGCCAGATGAGCTTGCAAATCTTCAGCGTCGGCGGTGCCATTCGCGATGCTCTTTTAAACCAACCCGTCAAAGACAAAGACTGGGTGGTGGTTGGGGGCACGCCAGAAGAAATGACCAAGCTGGGCTACACCACAGTGGGCAAAGACTTCCCTGTTTTTCTGCACCCCACATCGCGCGAAGAATATGCGCTAGCCCGCACTGAGCGCAAAACCGCGCCTGGCTACAAAGGCTTTGAGGTGCATGCCTCGCCAGAAGTCACCTTAGAAGAAGATCTGGCCAGACGCGACCTCACCATCAATGCCATGGCTTTGCCAGAAGCATATTCAGGCGAGTTGAGTCAGGCGCACCCCGAACTCAACACGCCAAATTCAACAACCAAGTTGGCAGAAGAATTTGCAAAAGTTTTTGCAGCGCATGGCATTGACCCTTATCACGGCTTAAAAGATCTTGAGTCCAAAACTCTTCGCCATGTGACACTGGCCTTTCGCGAAGACCCCGTTCGCATCTTGCGTGTGGCACGCTTTGCTGCGCGCTTTCCTGATTTTCAAATTGCCCCTGAAACCATGCAGCTCATGCAAGACATGGTGCAGGCCGGCGAAGTTGAACATTTGGTACCCGAGCGTGTGTGGCAAGAATTGGCCAAAGGCTTGATGACCGCCAAGCCTTCGCGCATGTTTGAAGTCCTCAAAGAATGTGGCGCCCTCAAAGTTTTATTGCCTGAAGTGAATCGCCTGTGGGGTGTGCCGCAACGCGCCGAATACCATCCAGAAATTGACACTGGCATTCACCTCATGATGGTGCTTGATATGAGTGCACACCTCAATGCCTCGCTGCCCGTGCGCGTAGCTTGCCTCATGCATGACTTGGGCAAAGGCACTACGCCCAAAGAAGAATGGCCGAGGCACATTGCCCACGAACAACGCAGCGTCAAATTACTCCAACACGTGTGTGAGCGTCTGCGCATTCCCGTTGAGTGCAAAGAGTTGTCTGAAGTGGTGGCGCGTGAACATGGCAACATTCACCGTAGCCAAGAATTGAATGCGGCAGCGCTCATGCGCTTGCTCGAAAGGTGCGACGCCATTCGCAAACCTGAACGCATGCCAGACATTTTGCTGGCCTGTGAGTGCGATGCTCGGGGTCGAAAGGGTTTTGAGAACGAGGCCTATGGGCCAAGCACGCGTTTACAAGAAGTGCTGAAGGCGGCTTTGTCTGTGACCACCGCCGGCATTGCCGAGCAGGCGCAAAAACAGGGCCTCTCGGGCCCTGCTGTTGGCGAAAAAATACATGCTGCCAGAGTGAATGCCATTGACCAGTTGAAGGTCTAAGCACCACAGCACGCCTGCATCAATGAAGACCCGCTGACTTAAAGCCAGCGTGGGCACATTAACGCGAAGGTGTGCGAGGCGTGCGAGGCGCTGCCGGTGGACGGCCTGCCAAGTGACGGAAGCTGATGCGGCCTTTGGTGAGGTCGTAAGGTGACAACTCAAGCGTGACACGGTCGCCCGCCAAAATGCGAATGTGGTTCTTGCGCATCTTGCCTGCTGAGTAAGCGATCAACTGGTGCCCATTGTCCAAGGTGACACGAAAACGTGTGTCAGGTAAAACCTCGTTCACAACGCCCATCTGTTCGATCAAATCTTCTTTCGCCATTTTTTCCTTTCAGGTTCTCAGGGTGGCTTAGTGGGCCCGCGTGGTTGAACGCACCCAATCTAAACCTTGTGCCAGTGCAAAACTGGCTGCAGCATCGCGGGTGGCGAAGTCGTTGGTAAAACACATCACCCTGTCGGTACTGGCACTGCCACGCCCACTGGCCACTGACACCTGCGCCGCAAAGCGGCCACAGGGCAGTGCACGCGGACAAGCGGCAATGCGGTATTTTCCCACGGTGACGGGGGTATTTTCAAAAGTAATCGTATGAATCATCTAATAAGCTAAAAAATTGGTGTGTACAGAGCAACACATTAGATCCTTGCCAACGCACATGGGCGCTTGCATTTGAATCCAAATGGCCTGGTTCTGAGCACTGAAAAAGGGGGAAGCGTGAAATCAAACCCACCCGTATTTGGGGGTGCGCCGCTCTTCTGAGAGTTGGTGAACTGAGTTTGAAAGTTCAAAAACCTGCAGGAACTGCGCTTATTGTGACCGCGCATCAAATTGACTTAAGCAGTAGTCACAAGCCCGCACTGTAACACAAATGTTTTAAAACTCGTCATTCTTTTTATAAGAACTTGGCAATCAAGGTGATGATAAAGCTCAACAGCAAGGTGCTGGTGAGGGGAATGAACCACTCGCGACCAAACAATTTGAAATGAAAATCACCGGGAAGTTTGCCCAAACCCATCTTTTCAAGCCAGGGGCGCACCCAACTGATCAGCAGCAGGGCCAAAAAGGTCACGATCACCCATCTAAGCATGTGCTGAGTCTCTTTTCATAATTTGTGGCTGCGGTCGCCCACAGCAAAACCTTGTGCCTGCCAGTGGTCATGGGTGGCAAAGCCCACCACCTTGAACAACTCGCCCATTTCGTGCTCATTGATGAGCTTCATGGCCTGCGCTCGCTCGGCCAAACCTGATTGCGCCATTCTTTCGGCCAAGCCTAAGTTCAATAAAAACCTGGCTTGGCTGGTGTACCCCAAGACTTGTAGGCCAGCATCTTGTCCCGCCAAGGCCATACCCGTGAAGTTCACGTGGGCCGTGATGTCTTTCAAACCAACTGCTTCCAAGGGATTGACATCGGCCTTGTGCGCCTGATGGCACATCAGGGTGCCCATATGGCGTTCAGGGTGAAAAAATTCCGCCTCTGGAAAACCATAGTCCAAGAAAAATGCAGCGCCGCCCTTCTTGCTGGCCAGCATTCGCTCGGCCAAGCTGGTCACAAAGGCCTCGCCTTGTGGCTGAATTTCTGTTAGGTAGTCGTGTTCACCCGCGGGCTCTAGTGGAGGCCGCAGATCGGTCGGCCTGTCTTCCCAAGTCAAGCCATCGGAGTGGTCAGATGGCGCAGCCAACACCACACCTCGCTCGTGCCATTGGCCTTTGATTCTGTGAAGCAATTTGACCGGCATGGCGTCGAGCACTTCATTGCCAAGCACCACGCCTTGCATGCTTTCGGGCCATTCGCTCAGCCATTTCACTTGGTCGCCAAACTCTGCCAACAGCATCTGTTGCCTGGCCTTTAAGGTGCTGGACAAATCCATGATGTTGTAGCGCTTGATCTTGCAACCCAATCGCTGAAGCTCACTCAGCAACTGGTGCGCCAAAGCCCCACTGCCTGCGCCAAACTCCCAGACTTCGTCGGTGCCCGTGGCCTTCAAAGCCTCGGCCACTTGTTGGGCCAGCGCCGCGCCAAACAAGGGGGACAACTCGGGCGCCGTCACAAAATCGCTACCCGACTGGGGCATGGTGCCAAACTTGGGCTGCTGATTGGCGTAATAGCCCAAACCCGGCTCGTACAAGGCCAAAGCCATGAATTGATCAAACGGCAGCCAGCCTTGGGCCGCCAAAATGGCCTTGTGCACCCGCACCAGCATGGCGGTCGTTAAACTATGAGCTTCTGTCATTGCCCTTGATTGTCCCCGAATGTCGGCTTCTTTTTCTTCTACCCCCCGCACGGCCCTGGTCACAGGCGCCGGCAAGCGCTTGGGCCGAGAAATTGCGTTGGGCCTGGCCCGTGCAGGCTGGCGTGTTGCGGTGCACTACCGAAGCTCTGAAGCAGAGGCGCTTCA
>CALCBL010000324.1 GCA_937897495.1 uncultured Burkholderiales bacterium | reverse complement strand
GACGGTTAAACCCTTGACCGATGGCGTGGCCGCTGGCAGTCAGGTCTAAAGGTGAGCAAATTGAAGCCACTGCATTGACAACTTTTTGCGCTGAATGGCCGTGCTCTCCAGCCCAGCGCATCAGCGCATTGCCGCCCAAAGACACACCGGCTGCCAAGAGCCCAGGTCGACTTTGGGCATCGGCCATTTGCTTGAATTGACGCAGCAATTGGTCCACCTCTTCATGGTCGCCTGAGTGATACGCCCGCGGCGCCAAGTTCAAAGTACCACTGCACCCTCTGAAGTGCGGCACGGCAATGTCGCACCCATTTTGCAAACCCCAATCGGCAAAGGCTTGCGAATAGTGGCTACCAGAAGAGCCTTCCAATCCATGAAAGAGCACCAACAACGGCCGCTTCGAATGAGGTGGTGTCGCTTCGCAAAAATCTACATCCACAAAGTCATCGTCTGGCGTGGTCCAACGCTCACGTCGCCAATGCGGCGCATTTGTCTCAAACCTGCGTGACCAACGTGCGGACCAAATGGTTTGCAAATGGCCACCAGGCAACCACGCAGGCGCAGAGTAGTCAGTCAATGCAACACCGATGGGCTTGAAGAAACTTCGGCAGGCGCGTTAGGCGTACCCGGACTGGCATGGTGTGCCACCATGCGCCAGCCTTGCGGTGTTTTGTGATACACGTTGGTGGTGAGCACATAGGCTGTTTGCGGCCCGTCAGAGCCTAACACTTCAACACGCTCCACCAAATGATGCATGGCGCTGGCCAATGAATCGACTTTGTGAACATTCGTAGGGTGCGCTTGCACGGTACCGTTTGAAAACATGGCCTCAAAGGTAGCGCGAATGGCGCCAGAGCCAATTAAGCGCGGCCCACCTGGATGCACACACACAATTTCTTCTTCATCGGCCCAACACGCCATGAGGCGTTCAATGTCGCCTTGCCTGAGTGCATCGTAAAACGCGGCCTCGATATCGTCCGGGTTACCACCCAATGTGGCAGCTTGAAGTTTGGCTTTGCGCATGGTGTCCTTAGAAACAAAAAACCCGGCGTGCGCCGGGTTTCAGAAAACTTGTCAGCGTGTTCAACGCCCACATTTTATTTTTTAACGCGGAACTTGCGCAAGGCTGCCAGTTGCGCTGCAAACACAGCCAACTCACTTTGCGCACGCGCCATGTCGATTTCAGTCTTGGCATTGCGAAGGGCATCTTCGGCTGCAGCTTTAGCGGCATTGGCCTTCTCTTCGTCCAAGTCTTTACCGCGAATGGCAGTGTCTGACAACACGGTGACATGGTCGGGTTGCACTTCCAAAATGCCGCCAGCCACAAAGACAAATTCTTCGGTGCCGTCGGTTTTTTCGATGCGAACAGAGCCAGCCTTGATGCGTGAGATCAGAGGTGTGTGACGGGGGTAAATGCCCAACTCGCCAGCTTCACCAGGCAAGGCCACAAAGCGGGCTTCACCTGAGAAGATGGACTCTTCGGCACTGACCACATCAACGCGGATGGTGTTCATAGTTTGTTCCTTGAAAAGGGTTTACAAAAATGGCTTACGCCATTTTCTTGGCCTTTTCGAAGGCTTCGTCAATGGTACCGACCATGTAGAACGCTTGCTCGGGCAAGTGATCGCACTCGCCAGACACAATCATCTTGAAACCCCGAATGGTTTCGGCCAATGTGACGTACTTGCCGGGTGAGCCTGTGAAGACTTCGGC
>CALCBL010000323.1 GCA_937897495.1 uncultured Burkholderiales bacterium | reverse complement strand
GCATAGACGCTCACGTTGGTCGAGATTTTGGGCAAGACCATGTCGCCGCTGATGAGCACATTGGCATTGGATGAATACAAGGCCATGTGCTCGGGCGAATGTCCCCAGCCGCTGATGCACTCCCAAGTGTTGCCACCGATTTGAATTTGGCTGCCTTCCATGAGTCGGTGATACGACTCGGGCACCTTGGGCACCATGTTGGCGTAGTAAGACACGCGAGACTGAATTTGTTTTTGGTCAGCAGGATCGTTCCAACCATGGTCTGCAAAAAATTTCTGAGTGCTCAGGCCGCCGAAATTGGAAGCGCCCGTGCTGGCCAGCAAGGCCGCTTGGTATTCGGTGGCGTTCATGTACAAAGGCGCATTGAACTGCTCGCACAGCCAATGGGCCAAGCCCATGTGGTCGGGGTGCATGTGGGTGACCACCACTCTCAAGATAGGCAAGCCCTTCATGGGGCCTGCAAACACTTGGCGCCAGGCCTCTTGCGTGCCTGGGTTGGTCACGCCGCAGTCCACTGCGGTCCAGCCATGGCGAGTGCCCTGTTCGGTTTCTTCAGAATCTTCAAGCAGCCATAGGTTGATGTGGTCCAAGGCAAAGGGCAAGGCCATCCGGATCCTGAAAATACCAGGCGCCACCTGAAGCGCCTGACCGAGCGCATGCAGGGTGTCGTTCAGGGGGAAGGCCAAGGCTTTCTCGCCGGTTAGAGGCTGAGGTGAGGCGGTTGGCGGAAGCACTTGAGCGGTCATGGGCGTGGTGGAGGGTGAGCTTAAAGTGGCAATTGACGTTTACGTTAACGTCAATTACAGTTGGGGCATTGTAAGTCGCACATCAAGACAGTGTCTGTCGCCTGTGTGTAAGCAAGAGCGCAAGCCAAAGCTTTACTTGGCGCGCAACCTAAAGCGGAATGAACATGGCATCTCAATTTTCAATCAGCGATCTGGCCAAAGAGTTCGATCTCACCACCCGAGCCATTCGCTTTTATGAAGACATGGGTCTTCTGGAGCCCGAGCGTTCTGGCCCCGGCGGCCGAAACAGGGTGTACTCATCGCGCGACCGCACCAGACTCAAACTGACATTGCGTGCCAAGAGGCTGGGCCTCTCTTTGATAGAAGCCAAAGAGCTCATTGACATGTATGACTCGCCGCGCGATACAGGCCCGCAGTTAAAAAAATTCATGGTGGTACTGGCAGAACATCGGCAGCAGCTTGAGTCGCAGTTGGCAGATTTGCATGCCACCTTGGAAGAGGTGAAGACCCATGAGAAGGATGCGCGCAATTTGTTGGCGCGATCTGAAAAGGGTGCCAGCAAAAAGGTGAGCGCATGACCGTCTCCGATTTAAATTCACCACTTGCCCAAAGAATTGCGGCCAGTTTGGCTCGTCAAGGCATGATGACGCACCTGGACGCCCAGCTCTTGCGCGTTGAAAAAGGCGAAGTCGAAGTGGCCTTGCCATTCGGCGACAAAGTCACTCAGCAGCAAGGCGGATTTCATGGCGGTGCCATTGGTGCATTG
>CALCBL010000322.1 GCA_937897495.1 uncultured Burkholderiales bacterium | reverse complement strand
CTTCCGATCTCTTTGTGTTCGGAAGATGTCCGGCGCAAAATGTCTTCAACACCACGAAGTTGGTGAGATGGCTTGAGGGGGCTGACGATTTGTGGTACTCCACCATGAGGAAGCCCCCTCAAGCCATCTCACCAACGTCCATCCGGAGAAAAGTCCCAGCATACCAAGATCACTCAACAGTCACACTCTTAGCCAAGTTACGAGGCTTATCCACATCAGTCCCCCGAGCACAGGCCGTGTGATACGCCAACAACTGTAACGGCACCACATGCAGAATAGGAGACAACACACCATAATTCTCTGGCATCCGAATCACATTCACACCCTCGCTGCTCTCAATCTTGGTATCGCCATCGGCCAACACATAAAGCACTCCTCCACGCGCACGAACTTCCTGCATGTTGCTCTTGAGTTTCTCCAGCAACGCATCGTTAGGCGCAACAGTCACCACAGGCATCTCACTGGTCACCAAAGCCAATGGCCCATGCTTGAGTTCACCGGCCGCATAAGCTTCTGCATGAATGTACGTAATCTCTTTCAACTTCAAAGCACCTTCCAAAGCAATTGGATAGTGCGTTCCGCGCCCTAAGAACAGTGCGTTTTCTTTGGACGCAAACTCTTGCGACCAACTGATAATTTGCGGCTCAAGTGCCAACACAGCTTGCAGCGCTGCGGGCAAATGTCGCATGGCTTTTAAATGCAGGGACTCGTCTGCTTCGCTTAAACGTCCCTTGCTCTGCGCCAATGCCAAAGTTAGCAAAAACAAACCCGCCAATTGAGTGGTGAAAGCCTTGGTTGAAGCCACACCAATTTCAGTGCCAGCGCGTGTCACATAGGCCAACTTGCATTCGCGCACCATGGCCGATGTAGCCACATTGCAGATGGTCAACGTGTGCTGCATGCCAAGGCTTTGTGCGTGCCTTAGGGCTGCCAATGTGTCTGCCGTTTCGCCCGACTGCGTGATGGTGACCACCAAAGTTTGGGGGTCAGGCACTGAATCTCGGTAACGGTACTCGCTGGCAATTTCTACTTGGCATGGAATTTTGGCTACAGATTCCAGCCAATACTTGGCCACGCAGCCACTGTAATAACTGGTGCCACACGCAAGGATCAAAACCTTGTCGATTTCTTTGAAAACTTTGAAAGCACTTTCTGAATGGGCGCCACCATTCAAGCCATCAAACAACTCCGGCACGATGTGCTCTACGCCTTCCAAGGTGTCTGCAATGGCGCGTGGTTGCTCAAAAATTTCTTTCTGCATGTAGTGGCGGTAAGGGCCGAGTTCTGCCGCACCGCTGTGTGCATGCACCGTTTTCACGGGGCGCTCTACGCGATTGTGTTCGCGGTCTTCAATCCAATACTTGCCCAATTGAATGTCGACCAAGTCACCTTCTTCGAGGTACACAATTTGATCGGTCACACCTGCCAAGGCCATGGCATCGCTGGCTAAAAAGTTTTCGTGATGTGATGTGCCTACTCCCAGAATCAGCGGAGAGCCTGCACGTGCACCCACCACGCGTTGCGGTTCGTCTTTGTGAAACACAGCAATGGCGTACGCACCTTTGAGTTCGTTCACGGTGCTTTTGACGGCTTCAAATAAATCACCGTCGTAAACGCTGTCCACCCAATGCGAAATAACTTCGGTATCGGTTTGGCTGGTAAACACATAGCCTTTGGCTTGCAACTGCGCACGCAACTCGTCGTGGTTTTCAATGATGCCGTTGTGTACCAAGGCGATGCGGCCAGGCTTGTCTTTCAAGCTTTCCAAGCTGCCAGGGCCTGAGCTGAAATGCGGGTGTGCGTTGTGGACGGCAGGTGCGCCATGCGTGGCCCAACGGGTGTGGGCAATGCCTGTGCCGCTTTCCAAATGGTCGGTTTCAATTTGCGACATGAGTTCAGACACTCGCGAGGTGCTGCGCGCACGCTTTAAACCGCCCACGCTGCGCTTGAGACTGGCTTCATGGATGGCCACACCACAAGAGTCGTAACCTCGGTATTCAAGGCGTTGCAAGCCCTGAACCAAGATGGGAACGATGTTTCTGTCTGAAACTGCACCAACAATGCCGCACATGGGTCTACCCTTTAAATTCAATGTGCGGGCATCTTATGCCTCTTGGTTAAAAATTAATGATTAATTTAAATAATAATTTGAAATTAAATTTCATTTTATTTAATATTTAACTTATTATTTCATAATTAATACTTTATTGAAACAATGATCAACATCATGAACTCTGATTTCAACAACATTAAAAGCACTTTAGACGCCACAGACTTGCAATTGCTGGCCACTTTGCAAGCCGATGCCAGCATCAGCAACATTGCATTGGCCGACAAATTGCGCCTTTCTGCCGCCACCTGCTTGCGCCGCACCAAGCGTTTGCTGCAAGAAGGCTGGATTGAGAAGCAAGTGGCCATTTTGTCGTCGGACAAACTGGGGCAACTCATGGGTCACAGCGTCACGGCATTGATCGAAGTCAGCCTAGACAAACAAGGCGAAGAGTTGCTGCAGGCCTTTGAAACACGCGCCGTTCAAGAGACCGCAGTTCAGCAATGCTGGCGTGTATCGCCCGGCCCCGATTTCATGCTGGTGGTGCAAGTGCCCGACATGCCAGCTTACTTGGCCTTCACACAAAGGCTTCTGACGCAAGATGCCAACGTGCGCAATGTCAAAGCTTTTTTCAGCGTGAAGCGCGCCAAGTTTGGCACTCAAATAACGCTGCCAACCCCATAAGCAACCGACCTGCTAAGGGCCCGCTTAAGGCCTGCTCATTGATGCATCGGCATTCGCCGAGGCCATCACTTCGCCTTCGGCGTTTTCTGCGGCCGCTTCCAATTGGCAATGCTCACTTGCTTGCCACGCGCCACACTTAAAGCACCGGGCTCTGTGCTCTTGGAGATGGTGGACCCTCCGCCTACTGTGCCGCCTGCACCAATTGTGACCGGTGCAATCAACACACAGTTACTGCCCACATGCACATCGTTTTCAATGATGGTGCGGTGTTTGTTGGCACCGTCGTAATTGGCCGTGATGCTACCCGCGCCATAGTTCACGCGCTCACCCACGGTGGCATCGCCGAGGTAAGCCAAGTGATTGGCTTTGGCGCCTTTGGCCAAGGTGGAATTTTTCACTTCGACAAAATTGCCAATGTGCACTTCGGGGCCTAATTCTGCACCCGGACGCAGTCTTGCAAACGGCCCAACCAAGGCGCTCTCCCCGACTGTTACGCCTAACTTTTCACCATCGATGTGAGTGAAGGCATGGATCACGGCACCTGAGGCAATGCGCGCGTTGGCAATGACGCAGTTGGGGCCAATGCGCACGCCTTCGCCCAAATGAACTTGGCCTTCAAACACGCAGTTCACATCGATTTCAACATCGGC
>CALCBL010000321.1 GCA_937897495.1 uncultured Burkholderiales bacterium | reverse complement strand
CGTCAAGGTCGGGACCTACTTCGGTATGCAGAAACGCCCGCCACGAAGCATTGTCGGGTGTGGTTTCGGGCGAGCCCCAAGCCATGAAGTGAAATGCCGTATGGTGATCGTCGACTGGCACATTCATGTTGGCCACGTTGTACTGATCATTGGGTGGAATCAAGGCAGAAGAGGGCGCCACAAACACGGTACTTCTGATGTAGTCGTGGGTTGGAGCATCCTTGATAGGGCGGCGAATGGCGGCATAGCGAAAGCCATAGGGTGTGCGCTCCACTTGCATGCGGGGCGACTTGTCGGTGGAAGGCCTGAGCCACTGTGTGTCTGTTGCCTTGGCGCCATCCACTCGCGCAGGCACCATGTCCGATGAGTGCAAACTGGAGCTATGTGCAGAGTCAATTTGGCCCTCAAGGATTTGCGCCCAGTTGCAGGGAATGATGATTTTGGCGACAGCCAAACGGGTATGCTCATGAGGTGCCCAAGGTGGCGGCACAAACTCAGGTTGGTGCTCGGGCGGTCCCATGTAGGCCCACACAAAACCCGCCCACTCTTTCACAGGATAGGCTTTGTGTTTGACCTTTTGAACCAGGCCACTGCCTTGAGGTTCTGAGGCCATGTCAACCACATTGCCTACCACGTCCATTTTCCAGCCATGGTAGAGGCAGCGCAAACCGCAGTCTTCATTGCGGCCAAAAACCAAGGAAGCTTTGCGGTGCGGGCAATACTCGTCCATCACACCTACGCGGCCTAAGGTGTCTCTGAACACCACCAAATCTTCGCCCAAAATTCTGGCCTTGATGGGCGTGCCATCGGGTTCAGAAACCTGCTCAACCAAGCAAATGGCCAGCCACTGGCGGCGCATGAGTTGCCCCATCGGTGCATCGCCCTCAACGCGGCACAACAATTCATTCTCTTCAGGTGTGATCATGTTTTTTAAAAACTTGCGCAATTATTCTTAGAGCTCTAAGATAATGGGAAAGCATGATGTTTGTCAAGTTTTAAGCAAATTCCCTTTGAATTGGCATTGACAAATTTCACTCATACATTCAGAGCAATTTCATGACCCTTGAGCCCGATCTTTTCCCGTTGAAGGTGCAACAAAAGCGAATGATCGCAAGAGACATTTGGCTCTTTAGCTTGGTGCATCCGAAAGGCCATGCCTTGCCCACCTTCACGGCTGGCGCGCATCTGACCGTTAAAACCCCTGCAGGTCAAAAACGCAATTACTCGCTTTGCAACAACCCTTTCGAAACCGCCTATTGCGAACTGGCCGTCAAACATGAGCGTCAAGGGCGTGGTGGTTCACAGAGCATGGTTGAGCAAGTCCAAGAAGGCGATTTGTTGCAGGTCAGCATGCCGAAAAACGACTTTGGCTTAAGCGATCAAATCAAAGACGTCATCTTCATTGCTGGCGGCATTGGCGTGACACCTTTGCTGTCCATGGTCAGGCAAATGCACGATGCTAGATCAATGCATGCCGATGCCCGTTTTCGCTTTTATTACTGCGTAAGAGACAAAGAAGGCGCCGCTTTCTTTGACACCCTTCAAGCCATCAGCAGCACCAGCGAAATGGGCGAAGTCAGTTTTCATTTTGATGGTGGTAATCCTGATCAGGGGCTGGACCTTTGGCCGGTATTAGAAAAGCCCACTGCGACCCATATTTACTGTTGCGGCCCTCAAGGACTCATGGACGCGGTGCGCGACATGTCTGGTCATTGGCCACAGGGGCGTGTGCATTTCGAGAGCTTTGGTGCTTCAGCACCCCAACAATTTGAGCCTTCTGAAGCTTTTGAAGTGAAACTGCACAGCACGCAGAACACCATTCAGGTTGCAGCTCATGAGAGTATTCTGGAAGCGCTCAGGAAAAATGGCCACGCGGTTCCAAGCTCGTGTGAAAGCGGTACGTGCGGCAGTTGCAAATTGGATTTAATTTCGGGCAATGTCGAGCACCGCGATTTTGTTTTGAACGACGAAGAAAAGCGCCATCACATCATGGTCTGTGTTTCACGCGCATCCTGTGGCGTCATTGAAATAGGTCTTTAAAGCCATGAACACTCCCCTTCGCATTGGTGTCATTGGTTTAGGCAGAGCCTTCACCCTCATGCTGCCCACTTTTCAGCAAGACCCTCGCGTGCAATTGGTCGCTGCAACCGACCCCCTGCCCCAAGCCTGCGCTCAATTTGAAAAAGACTTTCAGGGTCAAGTTACCTCCAACGCAGAAACACTGTGTGCTTTGCCTGACCTAGATCTGATTTACATTGCGTCCCCGCATGGCCTGCATGCCGAGCACACCGCCATGGCGGCCAAACATGGCAAGCATGTTTGGGTCGAAAAACCCATGGCCGTTGGCTTGAGCGAATGCCACACCATGATCCAAACTTGTCATAGCGCTGGGGTGCAACTGATGGTGGGACACAGCCACAGCTTCAATGCGCCCGTTTTGCGCGCCCATGAACTCATACAGTCTGGCCGTCTGGGTCTGGTCAAGATGATCACCGCTTTGAACTACACCGATTTTTTGTACCGCCCACGCAGGCCGGAAGAGCTGAATACGGCACTCGGTGGTGGCGTGATTCACAGTCAAGCATCTCACCAAGTCGATGTGGTGCGCTTGCTAGGAGGTGGCCAAGTTTCAACGGTGCAAGCTTGCACGGGGCAATGGGATGCCACACGGCCCACAGAAGGCGCCTACAGCGCACTGCTCAAGTTTGAAAGCGGCGCCTTTGCC
>CALCBL010000320.1 GCA_937897495.1 uncultured Burkholderiales bacterium | reverse complement strand
GGCAATGCGCTGGTAAAGCTCTCATTTGGCTGCAAATCAATTTTTGATTTGACCAACAAAACAGCTGGGTCCAACATCCTGCCATGGTCGTGCGACGACTCAAAGTTCAAGCCACCATCGACAAGGGTCAAAGCCACGAGGTGTTGCACATTGATGTTGGGCATGTGGCGGTTGTTGACCAATTGGCAACGATCGTCTGGCAATTCAATCACCAGTTGCTGCAAATTGCTTGCAGTTAAACCGTGGTCTTTCATCAAGGCAAGCACAGCGTCAATGGCGCCTTGAATAGGGGAGCCCACACACCATTTTTTGATGGTTGCCTGAAGAATTTCATAACGACTTCCCAGTTCAGAAACCAGCTCTTTGGGTCGAGGGTCGGTCGAAAAAGCCGAGAAAAAATTGTTGGGTCCGGCCAGCGCATCAGGCACGCCTGTAAAACCACTGCTCACCATGGTGGCACTGGCCATAGCGTTTCTGGCCGGCATGCCACCGAAGTCAAAGGCTTTTTCTACATGATGCTCATCGCGGGACCAGCATTGAACGCCCGAAGCTTGTTGTACGGTGTACGCCAATACATAACGGACCTTTTCCTCGTTCAAGTGCATCAAGCTTGCAGCAGCAGCAGCGCCACCAAACAAGGGTCCCACGCTGTGTGTGCTGTGTCCCCCTGCATACAGTTTGCGAGGGCCTAAAGACACATTAAAGCGCGCACCCACGTCATACCCCAGAGCAAGTGCTCGAAGCATTGCAAGGCCATTGGCAGGTTTCAATTGGGCGGCAGCAAGCACGCAAGGCACAATGCCGCACCCTGGGTGAAAGCGCCCGCCTAAGTGAGAGTCATCGGTCTCATCGCCATGCGCCATCATGCCGTTTGCAAGTGCGGCATCAACCGCGGATGTTTGCAGACGCGTGCCGGCTACATTGCAACTCCCTCTGCCGCCGATTGACGCAAGGTAGGCGCCGGCCAAAACTCCCGCTCGCAAGCTGGAGCCCGACACCATGGCCGCCAAGGTGTCGAGCAGATGGTGTCGTGCCTTTTCCAGCACGTCTTCAGGTGTCTGCTCAAAGCCTGCACCAACGATGTAAGCCGCAAGTTGGCGCGTATCGTCTGAAATAAAGGGGTTGCTTGCGTCTTGGGCCATGGCATGGTTTGTCATTTTCAGCGCACCACTTTCAGGCCGGCTCCCTTCAGAATGCCGCGCAGCTCTACTTGGTAAGAGTCCAAGGCTTTTCGCAAATCGGTCGGCGCCAAATATTCATTGCCCAGCTGCTTAGATGACAAATAGGCTTTGTAAGCAGGCGCTTGTGACGCGCGTTTGAACAAGTCAGCGTAATAGGCCACGGCAGCAGGTGGCATGTCAGGCGGTCCAATCAAGCCGCGCAGTTGCGGGACGTTGGGCACGGGAAAGCCGGCTTCGCGCAACAAAGGGACATTGGGAAAACCTTCAATTTTATTTTCTGCAATTTGAACCAATGGGCGCAGCTTGCCCGCACGGATCATTTCACCCGCCTCGCTCGGCTCGATGATCATGAAATCAACGTGCCCACCTAGCAAGGCTGACACTCGCTCGCCGCCGGAGGGAAATGAAATGAACGACCACTCAGCGCGGGTGTGGCTCATCAATACATAACGAACCACGGCATCACGAGATAAAACAGAACCGCCTGACTGTTTAAGTTTGCCAGGCTGGGCTTTGGCTGCAGCGATCAAGTCTGCCATGGTCTTGTATGGCGAGTCTGA
>CALCBL010000319.1 GCA_937897495.1 uncultured Burkholderiales bacterium | reverse complement strand
GCACAGTGATGGCGTCGGCTGTGGAAACGGCCACGCTCTTAAAGCCAATTTTGGCTGCAGAGCCCATGCCCAAAGATGCGCAACCGGTTAGTGCTGCAGCACCGCCAATGGCGCTCAGAGGTGCTAAAAAGCTGCTGGCCAATGCACCCAAACCACCGCGCAAGACTTGACGTCGTGCTGGATCGGAAACATCGTGAATGCTGAGGTTAGAAGAGCGGTTGCTGTCTTCCATCAAGGAGAAGTCTTTGGACATTTTTAATCTATCATGAAGCTGAGAATGGAGAGCTAGCTTGTAAGAGCTAACTGTCAACATTCTGAGTTATTCATTTGACAGATTTGTGACTGCCAGCCTGATACACAAGCTCTGCTGCAATGAGATCAAGAGATGCAAACCCCACCGACTTGAAAACGGTGATGGCCTGATCATTCTTACGCCATGATTTAGAAGGGTCGGATGCCAACTCAGCCAGCTCGCCCTCTATGCCTGAGGGCAGCATGATGCCTTGTTGAATAGCTTGGTATATTTCTCCGCCTTTTTCAAGTACAGCGGCTCGATTGTCTGCATACACCTGCGCCTTGTTCATCAGCGCTGGTTCGGCTTCTGCCATCTGCGTTGTAAATGCGCCTATAAGACCTAAGTGCGTTCCAGGTTTGAGCCATTTGGACAGGATGAAAGGCTCTGTGGCTGTTGTGGCTGCTGCCACAACGTCTGCTTGGTTCAAGGTTTCTTCTAAGTCTTCTGAGTAATTAGACTCAATGCCCAGAGTCTTGAGCTCAGCTACCGCTGCCAGCGCTTTGGTTTTTTGTCTTCCCCAGATCAAGATTCTTTTAAAGGGGTGCACGCTTGCATGCGCTTGAACCATAGGCACACATAAAGCGCCTGTGCCCAATATTGCAAGTGTTTGGCTGTTGCTGCGTGCAAGGATTTTGGCCGCTAAAGCTGCAGCAGCGGCAGTTCGGCGCAAAGTGAGTTCAGTGCCATCGATGACGGCAAGAGGCATTCCGTTTTCACAAGAAAGCAAGACATAAACAGCTGATACTGTTGGGGAGCCGATGGTTTTGTTGGAGGGCCATACTGAGACAAGTTTGACGCCAAAAACTTCTTTGGCCTTCCAAGCTGGCATGATCAGTACACAGCTGGCGTCAGCATTGGGCGCGAAATAGCTTCGAGACGGTACTTCGATGGGCAATTGCAACCCCCGTGCCAAGGCTTCAATTAACTGAGGATAGGGAAGGGCGTTTTTAACAGCACTTGAGTCAAAGTAGTCCATGGTATTTTTATCTGAAAATATGTTGTATAAATCTATCAAGTGTAGGTTCAATTACTAATTTTATGCAAACTGATGTCTTGATTGTGGGGGGTGCTGCCATTGGAAGTGCTGCCGCATTTTTTCTAGCTTCGCAGCCAGATTTCAAAGGCAAAATTCACGTCATAGAACAAGATTTTTCTTATGAAAAATCTGCAACCGCACTATCAGCAGCCTCTATAAGGCATCAGTTTTCAACGCCTGAGAACATCAAGCTTTCTCAATTTGGCAGTGCTTTCTTAAAAGACATCGAGCAATACCTGGCGGTCGGCGACGAAGTCCCGGCTGTTAACTTCAAAGAGCGTGGTTATCTGTTTCTTGCTACCCCCAATGGCCTACACACTTTGCAATCTAATCACGCGGTTCAAAAATCAGAAAAAGTTGATGTATCCCTTTTAACGCCTTCTCAACTGAGTGCTCGTTATACATGGATGAATGTGAATGACCTTTCAGCCGGCTCTATTGGCAACAGTGGAGAGGGCTGGCTTGATGATTATGGGCTGATGCAGGGCTTTCGCAAAAAAGCCATTTCATTGGGTGTGCATTACGTGCAGGCGCGTGTTGAGAAACTACACAGGTCAGGGCGAAAAATAATTTCGGCTGAATTAACAGACGGTACTCAAATCAGTTTTGACAAGCTTGTCAATGCAGCTGGCACAGGTGCATCTGCGCTGGCCCAAACAGCTGGCATTGCGCTACCCGTGGAAGCTCGCAAAAGGACCATTTTTTATTTCACCAGCAGCGCCAAATTAGAGAATTGCCCCATGGTGATTGATCCTTCTGGGGCCTATTTTCGGCCAGAAGGAGACGGCTACATTTGCGGCATTGCACCCAGTTTGGAAGATGATGTGCAGTGCCATGATTTCATTGTTCAGCACCATTTGTTTGAAGAAGTGCTGTGGCCCCTGCTAGCGGCACGTGTTCCTGGATTTGAAGCCTTGCGACTCAAGCGCAGCTGGGCAGGCCACTACGATATGAACACGCTAGACCACAATGTCATTTTGGGCGCACACCCTGACATAGACAATTTACTCTTTGCAAATGGTTTCAGTGGTCATGGTTTGCAGCATTCACCAGCCATTGGCCGGGCCTTATCTGAGCTGATCACGTATGGAGAATTTAGAACGCTTGATTTGGACGCTTTTGGTTGGAGCCGCGTGATGAACAACCGTCCTTATTTTGAAGCCAATATTATTTAAGGCGGTGCTTTTACTAGCTCTGCAAACTACAAGCCGTCTGACTTCAATCTACAACCAACTTGTTGTCCAAAATGATCTTGGCGTATCTTTTTCGATCGTTGGCAATGAGGTTGACGAACTCTGCCGTAGTGCCACCCTTTGCCACGGCTCCTTGGCCAATGAGCAGCTGCTGAACATCGGGCATGGCCAATACTTGCTGCAAACTCTGAGAAATTTTGTCCAAAATTGGCTGGGGCGTGCCAGCTGGAGCCAGTAAACCTAACCAAGAACCTGACTCAGCACCAGTGATGCCGCTTTCTTCTAAGGTTGGCACATCGGGCAAAGCCGAAACCCGATTTTTGCTGGAAATGGCCAGGGCTTTGAGTTTGCCCGCTTTGATTTGTGCAGAAGTTTCAAGCACTGAGGAAAAAATCATGTTGACATTGCCTGACATCAAGTCAGTCATTGCGGCACCGCCACCCTTGTAGGGAATGTGCAAAATCTGTGTTCCCGTTGCGATTTTGAAAGTTTCTGCCGAGAGGTGTGGAGAGCCACCATTGCCTGAGCTGGCGTAGGTTAATTTATCGGGCGAGGCTTTGGCAAGAGCCACCAACTCTTTGACCGAATTGGCTGGCAATGATGGCGTGACAGCCAAGACAAATGGCAATTCTGCGAACAAGCCAATTGGCGCAAATGATGTGTCTGGGTTGTAGTTGAGTTTTTTGTACAAAGTCGGGTTGATGGATTGGGTGCCCACGTTGCCTGTTAGCAATGTGTAGCCATCGGGCTTGGCTCTTGAGACGATCTCTAAACCAAGATTGCCGCCAGCCCCACCGCGGTTGTCTACCAGCACCGATTGACCCCAAAGTTGCGATAGCTTTTGCGCCACAATGCGCGATCCGATGTCGGTTCCGCCCCCCGGCGCAAATGGTACAACAAGGGTCACTGCCTTGCTGGGCCACTGCGTTTGAGCCTGCCCCCAGCTTGCGCTAAGAAGCAAGGCAATCAGGCCGGCCTTGAGAAAAACTAGACACTTACTTTGAATCGTCAATGTGATCATAGCCAGCCCTTTGAAAGTTGAGAAATCAGTTTGATTGCAAAGTGATCTTTGCATCAGTGATCACTTTTTGCCACTCTTGCGTATCAGCCGATAATTTTTTACTGAAATCTGCCGGTGTGCCACCGATTCCGTCAATCCCCATCTTGGCCAATTGCTCTTTCAGCTGAGGGTCTTTTAACACTTTGTTGAAAGATGCATTGAGTTTATTGACCACTGACTGAGGCATGCCAGCGGGACCGAATACGCCAAACCAGGTCATTGAAACAAAACCCGGAAGTTGCTCAGTGATGGCTGGCAACTCTGGCACCAAGGGAGAACGATCAGGGGACGAAACACCTAATGCGCGAACCTTGCCATCTCTGGCCTGAGGGTAGCCAGAAGAAAAACTATCGAAAAGAACATCTAAGCGGCCGGCAATGAGGTCGGGCATGGCCAAGGCGGTGCCCTTGTAGGGAACATGGGCCATGCTGGTTGCAGACAAGGCTTGAAATCGTTCGCCAGAAAGATGCGGAATGCCACCCGTGCCAGCCGATCCATAATTCAGTTTGCCAGGATTTTTCTTGGCCAACTCGATAAATTCTTTGACGGTTTTGGCAGGCGAACTGACCGGAACGATCATGATGGAGGGCGACTGGGCCAGATAAATAATTGGGCTGAAACTTTTGGTTGGTGAATACGGTGTCTTGGGATTTAAAAGCGGCCCAATGACATGCGTGCTATTGGTGGTGAGCACAATGGTGTAACCATCGGGTTCAGCCTTTGCAACTGCGTCGGCTCCAATCATGCCGGCCGCTCCCGCACGGTTTTCGATAATGATACTTTGGCCTAAGTCTTGTGACACCTGCTGAGCAAATATGCGTGCCACATTGTCAGTTCCACCTGCTGGCGGAAAAGGGACTATCATTTTGACAGGGCGTATGGGGTAGTCTTGAGCGCTGGCAAAGTGCGGGGCAGACAGTGCAAGTGCAAGCATCGATAAACATATAAGCTTTTTCACTAATTACCTCTTTTTTGATGTCAGTTACTCATACTATGCTAACGTAAAACGCAAAGACTTAAAAGGAATTGTTTTGACCTCGACCCATCTTGCCTCAAGCGAATTCAGCATTGAAAATTCAACTCGCCTCACTTCTGATGGCGATCGTGAAAAGATTTTGTCTAAGCCCGGTTTTGGCAAATACTTCACAGACCACATGGTCGCCATTGACTGGACTTTAGACAAAGGTTGGAACGCGCCGCGCGTTATTCCCTACGGCCCTTTGATGCTTGATCCTGCTTCATTGGTGCTGCATTACGCGCAAGCTATTTTTGAAGGACTCAAAGCCTATCAACACGCCGATGGCTCGATCTGGGCCTTTCGACCTGAGCTCAATGCAGCCCGATTTGCCAAGTCGGCAGAGCGTTTAGGCCTGCCAGAACTCCCCAAAGAATTATTTCTTCAATCAATCCAACAACTTGTCGGTATCGATGCCAAGTGGCTTTCGCAAACACCAGAAACCAGCCTGTACTTGCGTCCATTCATGATTGCCGATGAAAGTTTTCTAGGTGTTCGCGGCGCTGAAAAAGTTGCCTTTTATGTCATTGCAAGTCCAGCCGGCCCTTACTTTGAAAACGGTGTGTCATCTATACCGATTTGGGTTTCTGCCCACCATACTCGCGCAGCCAAAGGAGGCACCGGCTACGCCAAGTGCGCCGGCAACTACGCAGGCTCATTGGCGCCGCTTCAAGAAGCACGCAAAAATGGGTGTGCACAAGTTTTGTTCTTAGATGCACAACATGGGCAGTTCCTCGAAGAACTCGGCGGGATGAATATTTTCGTTGTGTACAAAGATGGCTCGCTTGCAACCCCAGCCTTAAGCGACAGCATATTAGCGGGCGTGACACGTCAGAGCATCATCGAAATTGCAAAGGCTGATGGCCGCCGCGTTGACGAGCGTCAAATTAGTTTGGAGGAAGTGCGAACGGGGCTATCCAATGGCGATATATCCGAGCTCTTCGCTTGCGGTACAGCAGCTGTTC
>CALCBL010000318.1 GCA_937897495.1 uncultured Burkholderiales bacterium | reverse complement strand
GCGAACAAAGCATGCTTTGAGCTGCCCCGATTCGTCTTGAACCACATCGGAGAGGGTAAATCCAAGACCCTCTGTGTAAAAACGCTTCATGTTGTTCACTTGCTGCGTGCGAAGTGCGAAATGCTGTGAGGCTGCAGCCGGCAATGGGCCAGTGTTTGCGGTCAAGGATGTGCTTTGCAGCTGCTGCGCTAGTTCAGATTCGAGCACAAAAACCACGCAGTTTTGGTCTGGATCCATGAAGCCGATTGACGTCTTGGAGAGCTCTGGGAAAGCTGCTAAATTGGCTTTTGGCAAGTCATGAGTGTGGCGGGTGAAAGCATCCCATTCAGCCAAGCTTTCAATGACAAACATGGCGTAGTGAAGTTGACCGGCTTCTCCCTCGGAGACCAAAACTTCTCTGCCTTCTTGAGTGCAAAACCAAGTGCCATGAACTTCATGGCACGCCATGCCAAAGGCTTGAGCATAAAACTGGGCAAGCGTGGCAGCTTGAGGTGACTGCAGATGCAGACGTTTCAAATGACGTTGGGAAATCATAGGGTGGCGTGTTCTTCGGGTACTACCTGACCACTATTACTGGATGAAAGCTTGAGCTCTAGAGTAATAACCCCTAGACATTTCACATTCTGACGGCGGTGGGAGTTTCATTCACGCTCAACGGAAAACGACTCACATCCTAAGTCCCTAAACAGTCACAGGAGATGCCGTATAAAATGAACTTGACTGGACCGCCTTCTCATTAACAGGACAAGCTCATGCAAAAAAGACTCTTTTTATCCTCATTGGCAGTTGCCGCAGCAATTTGCAGTACGCCAACCATGGCGCAAGATAAATTCAAAATTGGGCTGATTCTGCCTATGACGGGGCCATTTGCGTCGACAGGAAAGCAAATCGAAGCGGCAGTCAAACTTTACATGGCTCAAAACGGCGATATGGTGGCTGGAAAAAAGGTTGAGCTAATTGTCAAAGACGACACCAGCGCGCCAGACGTTACCAAGCGCATTGCTCAAGAGTTGGTGGTCAACGAAAAGGTCAGTGTGTTGGCTGGTTTTGGCCTGACTCCTTTAGCCTTGGCCACTGCGCCAATTGCAACGCAATCTAAAACCCCTTTGGTAGTGATGGCGGCTGCCACTTCCAGTATCACGGAAGCTTCGCCTTTTATAGTTCGCACCAGTTTCACTTTGCCGCAAGCGGCAGTGGGCTTGGCCGATTGGGCACCCAAAAACAACATCAAAAAAGTTGTCAGCTTAGTGTCTGATTACGGGCCGGGCATTGATGCTGAAAAATACTTCAAAGATCGGTTTACATTCAACGGCGGGCAAGTGGTGGAAACCTTGCGAGTTCCCATGCGCAATCCCGATTTCGCCCCGTTCTTGCAAAAAGTGCGCGATGCCAAACCCGATGCAGTTTATGTTTTCGTTCCCTCTGGTGCTGGTGCAGCGCTCATGAAACAATTTGCAGAACGAGGCTTGGACAAAGCAGGCATTCGGCTCATTGGTACAGGTGATGTCACAGAC
>CALCBL010000317.1 GCA_937897495.1 uncultured Burkholderiales bacterium | reverse complement strand
GGCAAAGGCTGCCATGGATGCAATCATCCAACCAATACCTCGCAAATTTTCTTGTCGCAAATGATTCCGTTCACTTTAAATCGCAAATGCGAATTGTTCTTATTAAAATTTTACGACATAACAAGCGGCGACTTGCCTTAACATGCATTTTTTGCATTCGCATATGAAACTGATTCAGATCAACGACCTAAGCGCACAGGACATTCGCTCTATTTGGAGCTTGGCCACAAAACCAAGTACGCCTTCGAAGGGCAATGTCGCCTGGTCTTTCGAAGGCAATGGCATCCGCACTCGCACAACGTTCATTCAAGCCTTTCGGGAATTTATCCTCAGCTTTGTAGAGCTGCCAAACCTTCTAAAGACCCACGAAAGAGTTGCCGACTTAGCGGGCTACCTCGATCCGTTTTATGACATCTATGTCATTCGCGATTCAAATCACGAACGCTTGACTGAGTTTGCCAACGCCTCACGCAGGCCTGTTGTGAATGCCATGACATCCCTAGGTCATCCCTGCGAAGTACTGACCGATGCGTACTCGATAGAAAAAACAATCGGCCCACTTTCAAGTGTCAAAGTCACACTTTGGGGTCCAACGTCCAATGTCTTCCGGTCTTGGCATGAACTGGCTCGCGTTCTTGGTTTTGAATTGGTTCACCTGTGCGATGCACAATTTCATGAAAGCATACCGAATGTTCGTTTCAGTGAAACCATTGACGGCAGCACCGATGTGGTCATCACAGACTCCTGGCCGACGGGCTTTGAAAATGCAGCTTGGTCATTGAATTTAAATCACTTGGAAGCAATGGGCAAACCCAAACTGCTGCCCACCACCCCATTTTCAATTGGCCGTGAAATTGGTTTTGATCCAGTGCACTACAAAGGTTTTATGGGCTATGAACAAAAAATCGATTTACTGACCGTGCAGAAAGCCATCTTGAGCTATTTAATGGCCCAATGAAAAGCCATCCATCTGCGCTGTGATCTCAATGCAGATTGCGTTTGCCAGATTCGTTGCTGAGTGCATCCAACACAAACATTGGAATGTCAGCATCAAATTTCTCACCATCTTCGGCCACGCAAAAATAACTGCCATGCATGGTGCCTGTAGGTGTTCTTAAGCGAGTGCCACTGGTGTATTGAAATTTTTCACCAGGTTGAAGCAGGGGTTGGTACCCCACCACACCCAAGCCTTTGATTTTCTCGTGCAGGCCATTGGCGTCGTTCACACTCCAAGACCTAGAGATGACTTGCGCAGCAATATTGCCTTTGTTGGTAATGGTGATGCTGTAGGCAAATGTGTACAGATCGCTGGCAGGATCAGACTGCTCAGGCAGATACTGGGGGATGACTTCCACTTGGAGTTTATAGTTTGGCATGTTGTTATTTTGCCTGAATTACATTTTCAAGCATAGCAATAGGATTATGAGTTTATCGGCAATGAGGGAGCTCAGCAATAATCTATACATTCCCTCAACCTACCCCAAATATGAAAAAGAAAGTAGCCCTGCCACTTTTAGGCATTGTCCTAATAGGCGTCATCGCTTCTCACATCAGCTTCAAATCTGCCGACCACAGCCATTTGATGGTCGTCGA
>CALCBL010000316.1 GCA_937897495.1 uncultured Burkholderiales bacterium | reverse complement strand
AATCGCTCGAGCCTGTGGGCATAGGTGCTCGCGATTTGGGTGAGTGCATGCGCATCCAACTCAAAGCCATCATGAAGGACGAGCCTGATAACGAAGTGGCGCCAGTTGCTTTGAAAATTTGCGCACTTCCTTTGGAGTTATTGGCCAAACGCGATTACAAACGCTTGGCAGTTCAGTGCGGCGAAGACGAAGCCCTCGTCAAACTGGCCCTGACCTTCATCACGCGCTTAGAGCCCAAACCAGGCCGACCCTTTGCCAATGCAGAACAACATGTCATCGTGCCCGATGTGTTGGTCATTGGCACACGCAAAGGCGGCGAGCCGCACTTTAGAGTGCAACTCAATCCTGATGTGATGCCCAAATTGCGCGTTCACGATATTTATGCCAACGCATTGCGCGGTGGCAAAGGCGAAGGCCATTTGGGCTTGCAACAGCGTCTGCAAGAAGCGCGTTGGTTCATTAAAAATATTCAGCAGCGCTTTGACACCATTTTGCGAGTGTCCACGGCCATTGTGGAGCGCCAGCGCAACTTCTTCATTCATGGCGAACTGGCCATGCGGCCCTTGGTGCTGCGCGAAATTGCAGATGAGTTGGGCCTGCACGAGTCCACCATCAGCCGAGTCACCACAGCCAAGTACATGACCACGCCCATGGGCACCTTTGAGCTGAAGTTTTTCTTTGGTTCAGGCTTGGGCACCGACAGCGGCAGCGCAGCTTCAAGCACCGCGGTGCGCGCCCTCATCAAACAATTGGTGGCGGCCGAAAACCCCAACAAACCCCTGTCAGACAACCAACTGTCTGAAATGCTCAAAGAACAAGGCATCGATTGCGCTCGGCGCACCGTGGCCAAATACCGCGAGGCGCTCAAAATTGCGCCCGCTAACTTGCGTAAAACTCTGTGAATTCGCTTCAACTCTTTATGCCTTGCGCCGCCGGCGTTGAAGGCTTGCTGGCCGACGAGATCCATCAACTCACAGGGCTCACAGGCAACGATTTGCTCACGGGTCGCGGTGGCGTGATGGCCAACGCCTCATGGCGCGATGCATTGCGCCTCAACTTGCACAGCCGACTCACGCAGCGTGTGCTCATTCAGCTGTCGCAAACTTTTTACCGCAATGAAAAAGATTTGTACGACGC
>CALCBL010000315.1 GCA_937897495.1 uncultured Burkholderiales bacterium | reverse complement strand
CCGCCACGCAATTGCGGGCCTTGGGCGAAATGCTGCTAGACATTCACGGCCAACATGCATGGCAAAGCCTCACGCGGCCCGATGCGGTGCGTGGTTTGCTTGATGCCTATGCCGGTCTTAACACCGAAGGTCTCAAGTCTGCATGGCATGCTTGGCGTCAAGCACAACAAGCGGTTCAAACAGCACGCAATGCGCAAGATTCTTTAAGCCGAGAACAAGAACGATTGGCCTGGCAAATTGGCGAACTCGACAAACTGGCGCCGGCCATGGATGAGTGGGATGGTCTGAACGCACAACACACAAGGCTGTCTCACGCACAAGCCCTGATTGATGCGGGCCAAACTGCCATCGGTTCGCTCGATGGCGACGAATCATCGCGCCTTGGCAGTGCCACAGGCGCCTTAGGGCTGCTGTCTCAAGCCATTGCCCAGTTGCAAGATCAAGCGCATGTAGAACCCGAGTTTCAAAGCATTGCCGAGGTTTTGCAATCCAGTCTTGCGCAAGCCGAAGACGCCGCTCATTCTTTGCAAACTTATCTGCGCAAAACAGATCTGGACCCCGATCGCTTGAAAGAGCTCGATCAACGCATGTCGCAATGGCTGTCTCTTGCGCGCAGATACAAGCGCCCGCCAGAAGAGTTGGCTGCCCTTTTGGCCAGTTGGAAACAAGAGCTCAATGCGCTTGAAGCTGCCAGTGATTTAGAAGGACTTGAAGCCCAAGAAAAGTCAGCTTCATTGGCCTATCAAACCGAGGCTAAAAAGTTGTCTCAGCAGCGCAAAAAAGCGGCGCCCAAACTGGCACAAGCGGTCACAAGTGCCATGCAAAACCTGGGCATGCAAGGCGGTCGTTTTGAAGTGGCTTTGATCAGCCTAGAACAAGCGGCCCAGCATGGTCTGGAAGACATTCAATTTTTAGTAGCGGGCCACGCAGGCAGTACACCAAAGCCTGTTGGCAAGGTGGCATCGGGCGGTGAACTCTCGCGCATAGCTTTGGCCATTGCTGTGACCACCAGCGAACTAGGCGAAGCCGGCACCCTGATATTTGACGAAGTCGATTCAGGCGTAGGCGGTGCTGTGGCCGAAACGGTGGGCCGACTCATGAAACAACTGGGCATGCACCGCCAAGTCTTGGCCGTCACACATTTACCCCAAGTGGCTTCTTGCGCAGACCATCATTTGCTCGTCAGCAAAGCCAGCAGCAAAGAAGGTGTGAGCAGCAGCGTCACGCCCATTGCAGGCGAGCAACGCGTGACCGAAATTGCCCGCATGTTGGGTGGTGAAAAATTATCAGCAACCACGTTGGCACATGCCCGCGAAATGCTCACCAAATAAATTTTTCAAGTTTGATCACTATGGAAATCGTCTTAATCACTGGCATGTCGGGTTCAGGAAAGTCAGTGGCCTTGCACGCCTTGGAAGACGCTGGCTTTTATTGTGTTGACAACTTGCCGCCTGAATTGCTGATTCCTTTTGCTGAATTAGAGCGCGATCAAAAAGAAGAGCGCGTGGCCATTGCCATCGATGTCCGCAGTGCAGCGTCCCTGCCGCTCATGCCAGGTCAGCTCGAGGTGCTTCGCAACTTGGGTTTTCAAGTCACTTCGATTTATCTAGACGCAGGCTCTGACACCCTGCTCAGACGTTACTCCGAAACGAGAAGGCGGCATCCCTTGTCGGGTCGAAATGCTGCTGAAGGCCAACGCGCGCTGACTGAATCGATTGAATACGAACGCGAGCTGTTGTCTCGCTTAAGAGAAAATGCGCACGTCATAGACACCAGCTTGCTTCGTGCTGCGCAGCTCCAAAGCTACGTAAAGTCTTTGGTCAGCTCGCCTGCTGCCAAACTCACCTTGGTGTTTGAATCGTTTGCTTTCAAACGCGGCATTCCATTGGATGCAGATTATGTGTTTGATGTTCGCATGCTGCCCAACCCACACTATGAATCGGCACTGCGGCCCATGTCGGGCAAGGACGAGCCCGTTCAAAAATTTTTAGAAACTTACGCAGAAGTCAACTTGATGCAAAGTCAAATTGAAAGCTTCTTAGATCAGTGGCTGCCTGCACTTGAAAAAGACCATCGCAATTACATCACGGTGGCCATTGGCTGCACGGGCGGTCAACATCGTTCGGTGTATTTGGTCGAAAAACTCAGCCAACGCTTTGGTGCACACTGGCTCACACTCAAGCGTCACAGAGAGTTAGACAGCAAGTGACGCACAGGTGTTGGCAAACCCAACACCGCCCAATCTTTTTCAGAAAACCAAGCGCCAACGTTGGGCGTATGGGGTGCTTTTTTCAATTGCACTTTCACTACATGACAACGCAAATCTTTGTGGGTGAGAACGTGCTTGAAGGCTGGCAATACCTCTAAGTCTGGTGCACTTGAAGAATTAGGTGCCGCAGTTTTGTCCGACTTTTTAAGCTTGGAATGATTGTCAAAAACTGTGCGCAATGCCGCTTCAGAGTCAAACAAGGGCAAGCTGTAAAGACTGGCCCAAATGCCCTTTGGAGGCCGCTTCTCTAGCCAGACTTCGCCCTTGGCGTTTTGCGCCAGCAACAGCCAAAGCACTTCGCTGCTGCGTTTGATTTTGCGTGTTTTAACAGGGAATTTTTCAGGCTCACCCAAGGCAAAAGCTTTGCATTCATTTTGAACAGGGCAAGTCTGGCAATTGGGCTTGCGCGGCAAACACAGCGTGGCGCCCAAATCCATGAGGGCTTGTGAGTATCTCGGCATGGCCGTTTTTAAATTGCGAGTTGGCAAGGCGTTTTCTGCCAACTGCCACAAGGCTTTCTCGTTCTTGCTGATAGACAAATCGGCGTCATAAGCCCAAACCCGCGTGAGCACTCGCTTCACATTGCCATCCATGATGGCAACACGCTCAGAAAAACAAAACGAAGCCACTGCGGCGGCTGTAGAGCGACCAATGCCAGGCAGCGTGATCAAGTCTGCCGCGGTAGATGGAAACTTTCCGCCAAAACGCGACACCACATCTTGCGCACACTGGTGCAAATTGCGCGCACGGCTGTAATAACCCAAGCCACTCCACAACCCCATCACCTTGTCTTGCGGAGCTTTCGCCAAGTCAAGCACGGTGGGAAAGTGCTGCAAAAACTTTTCGTAGTAGTCGAGTACGGTGCTCACTTGTGTTTGCTGCAACATGATCTCAGACAGCCATACCCGATAGGGATCTTGGGTGTTTTGCCAAGGCAAGTGATTGCGGCCGTGAACCTTTTGCCACGCTACCAAGGTCTCGGCCAATGGGGGCGAATCTTTCAATGCTTTTGACATACTGGGCAGAAAAAAGTGGAGCGCTGGCCTTGCACAATTTGCTTGATGGGTGTGCTGCAAACTCGGCATGGCAAACCCGTTCTGCCGTACACCGAAGCTTCTAACTGAAAGTACCCTGTATTGCCTTGCGCATTCACAAAATCTTTCAAGCTGCTACCACCTTGCGCCACTGCTCTGGCCAACACTTGCTTAATGGCAGCATGCAATTTGGCCACCCGCGGCGCACTCACTTTGTGAGCCTTAACTGTTGGCCGAATGCCAGACATGAACAAAGCTTCAGAAGCATAAATATTGCCCACACCCACCACCACATCGCCCGCCAATAAAACTTGTTTGATGGGGGCTGCGCGTTTTTTCAACCCTTGCTGAAAAAGCTTGAGTTCAAAGCCATCGGTGAGGGGCTCCATGCCCAATTTTCCTAAAAGCTTAGAGGCCGGCGCATGTTGTTCGGAGTCAGACCAAACGGCCGCTCCAAAGCGGCGTGGGTCATGCAAACGCAGAACCCCCTGTGTAGTGACCAAATCCATGTGGTCGTGCTTGCCCGCTTCTGCCTGAGAGGGCGCAAAATTTAAACTGCCAGACATGCCCAAATGCAGCATCAAAATACCGCGGTCCATGTCCAACAAGAGGTACTTTCCGCGGCGCCTCACGCCCATCACACTCTGCCCCACCAAAAGGGAGGGGGCAACACCCAAAGGCCACCTCAAAGGCTTGCCCATGTGCATGGCCAAAACCCGAGCTCCCGCAATCCGACTGGCAAAACTCAGTCTGGTGACTTCGACTTCTGGTAATTCAGGCATGGATACGCTTTAAATACGGGGTGAAATAGGTGAACTGGCGCTACTCTGCCGCAGCCCGTGGATTATGATGGGTTCATGAAGTATTGGTTCTCATCTTTGGCATTGGTCTGGGCGACAACGGGTGTTTGTGCCGAGCCACCCGTGCAAAACTCCAACCTCAATGCGGTTTTGTTTTACCAATTGCTGTTGGGCGAACTCAATGTGCAGGCCGGCGAACCCGGCTCCGGTTTTGCCATCATTTTGGATGCTGCACGCAAAACCAAGGACGAGGCCTTGTATCAGCGCGCCACCGAACTGGCACTTCAATCTCGGTCTGGTGAGGCCGCTTTGCAGGCTGCCAGAAGTTGGAAGTCCAGCCTGCCAGAATCCAAAGAAGCCAATCGCTATATTTTGCAAATTTTGTTGGCACTCAACCGCATCGATGAAGCTGGGCGCACTTTAAAAGCCAGCATTGCCAGCTTGCCCATCCAAGAGCAATCGGCCGCCATTGGCTCGATACCCCGTGTGTTTGGCCGTTTACAAGACAAAAATTTAGCCGCCAAAGTGGTCGAACAGGCGCTTAGCTCAGCCATTCAAAACTCAGAAACCGCTGCAACCGCCTGGACCACCATTGGCCGCATGAAACGCGATGCCGGTGAAATTCAACCCGCTGCTGAAGCGGCTCGCGCGGGCCATGCTGCCAACCCCAAAGCACCAGGACCCATCATGTTGGCCATGAGCCTTCTGACGATGGTGCCCAATGAAGTTCAGCCCATGATTTCTCAGTACATGGCTGGCGATGCATTACCAGACTTGCGTCTTGGTTATGCGCGCACTCTGATTGATCTTGACCAAATGCAGCCCGCTTTGGCCCAACTCAATCAACTCACTCAGCAGCATCCCACCTTTGCCCCTGGCTGGTTGTTTTTAGGCTTGCTACAAAGTGATTTGTCGCAAGTGTTGCCGTCCGAGCAGTCTCTGAAGCAATACATCAAGCTGGCCGATAACGCCAAAGACCCCGATCAATCTGGCGGGCTGTCAGAAGCTTATTTGGCATTGTCGCAAATGGCTCAAAAGCAAGGTCAATTGACCCAAGCGGACGAGTGGTTGGCGCGCATTCCGCCCAATGCAGATCCGCTCAAAGTTGCTAGCAGGCGCGCTGCATTGTTAGCGCAGCAAGGGCGTAAATCCGATGGCCTGAAGCTCCTTGAACAAGTCAAGGTGAACACCCCCCAAGATGCACGGCTGAAGGCCTTGGCAATTTCACAATGGCTGCGCGAAGACAAGCAAATCAACGCCGCATTGACCATCATTGAACAAGCCTTGGCGAAGTTTCCTGCAGACACAGATTTACAGTCTGAATTGGCCATGCTGTGCGAGAAGTTAGGCCGCTTTGACCAAATGGAAAGTCTGTTGCGCGGCATCATGAAAGTCAAACCCACCGACGCCCATGCATTCAACGCATTGGGCTATTCATTGGCCGATCGAAAGATAAGGCTCGATGAGGCGCGCCAACTCATTCTCAAAGCCGTTCAATTAGCCCCTCGCGACCCCTTTATTCAAGACAGCTTGGGTTGGCTTGAATACCGTGTGGGCAACACGGCGGAAGCCATCCGTATTTTGGAGGCTGCCTACAAAGCCCGCCCCGATGCCGAGATTGCAGCCCACTTAGGCGAGGTCTATTGGCAGTCAGGCCAACAAGACAAAGCCGGCACCATTTGGCGCGAAGGCCTGATGCTCAAATCTGACAACGATACCCTGCTTGATACCCTCAAGCAATTCAAATTCAAACCTTGATGGGCTAAGGGCGAGATGCGCAAAAATCGTTTGGTCTGGTTGTGTTTTTCAAGCATCTTTTTAATGGGTGCATGTTCAACAAGGCCTGCCGCAACTCAAAGCTTTACGCCACCGCCCGCCAATCCCGAAAATTCGCAAGTCGTCTCGGTTCAAGCTACCCCCATACCCCCCGCCTTTAAAGCAGGCAGGTTTGCGCTTCAAATTGACTCCCAACCGCCTCAATCTTTCATCACCTCCTTTGACTTAACGGGTGGCTGGCCAGAGGGCGCACTCAACATCTACAACCCCTTGGGGATGCAAATGGCCCGAGTCGAATGGACGGCGCAAAGTGCGCGTCTTTTGCAAGGCAATCAAGTGCGCGAGTCAAGCAGCCTTGAGCGTTTGGTCTTGGAGCTCACGGGTGCCCAACTGCCCACCGCCGCTTTGGTTGATTGGCTGTCAGGCAAACCCACCCCCGCTGAAGGCTGGAACGTCGACGTCAGCGAATGGCACTTGCGTCGCTTGGTTCTGGAAAGGGTTCAGCCAGCGCCGCGAACCGTGCTGCGAATTGCCTTTGAATCATGACGTCTTTGCACCAAGTTTTAGCGCCCGCCAAGCTCAATCTGTTTTTGCACATCACAGGCAGAAAAGACAACGGCTATCACCTTTTGCAATCGGTGTTCATGCTCATTGATTGGTATGACACCTTGCACTTTGACCTTCGACGGGATGGCCAAATCAGCCGCGAAGATCTGACCTTCAAGCTGCCAGAAGACGACCTCATTACACGCGCTGCCAGACTTTTACAGCAGGCCAGCGGCACCGCCTTGGGTGCGCACATCGCCATTGAAAAGTCCATTCCAGCGCAAGCCGGCATGGGCGGCGGATCTTCCGATGCGGCCACCTGTCTGCTGGCATTGAACAAGCTTTGGAATCTGAATTTCACGGTCAATCAACTGGCCGAACTGGGTTTAAAACTTGGGGCTGATGTACCGTTCTTTCTCAGAGGAGAAAATGCCTGGGTGGAAGGCGTGGGTGAAATCATCACACCCATTTCGGTGCCACCTGCCCAATTTGTCGTGGTCAAACCGCCAGAAGGCCTGGAAACAGCCAAAATTTTTGGCTCTGAAGCCCTTAACCGAGATTCAAAGCCTGCTACAATTTCGGTCTTTGCAACAAACCCGTTCGGCTTCGGCCACAACGACCTGCAACCAGTGGCTGAAAGCCTCTGCCCCCAAATTAGCGAAGCAATAGAATGGCTTGAAACAGCCAAACTAGAGTCAGCTGTTGTCAAAGGCAGAATGACAGGCTCCGGGAGTGCAGTGTTTGCGCAAGTGCCACGCGGCACGAATTTAAGCCAAATGCCTCAAGTTCCAACAACTTGGCCCCTTTGGCAAATTCGAATGTGTGGCAATTTGGAAGTTCATCCCCAAAAGGGTTGGGCCTCCAGCGACGTTTGATCGGTCGGCAGCTTTAGTTTTCTACAGTTGCCAACCCGTGTAGGGGAGTCGCCAAGTTGGTTAAGGCACCGGATTTTGATTCCGGCATGCGAAGGTTCGAGTCCTTCTTCCCCTGCCAAATCTTTCACAAGCCGTCAAACGCCATGTGATTGAATGCGCGGTCATACGCGCAGTGATTGAAATTTATGCGGTAAGCCGCATCGGCCCTTCATTTGATCGCACAGAAGCTCATGTTGCAACCCAACACAAATTTAAATTCAGACTTCATGGTCTTCACAGGCAATGCCAACCCCGTGTTGGCGGCAGAAGTTGCCTATGAGTTGGATGTAACCCTCGGCTTGGCCGATGTCGGACGCTTCTCTGACGGTGAAGTCAGGGTTGAGTTAAAGCAAAACGTGCGCGCTCGTGATGTGTTCGTCATTCAGTCCACATGCGCCCCCACCAACGAAAACATGATGGAACTGCTGATCATGGTCGACGCTTTAAAGCGCGCCTCAGCAGGTCGCATCAGTGCCATCATTCCTTACTTCGGCTATGCCCGCCAAGACCGTCGCCCGCGTTCAACGCGTGTGCCCATCACGGCCAAAGTGATTGCCAACATGCTTCAAGCAGTGGGTGTGAATCATGTCCTCACCATGGACTTGCACGCCGACCAAATTCAAGGTTTCTTCGACATCCCCGTCGACAACATTTACGCCTCTCCCGTGCTCTTGGGCGACCTGCTCCAAAAGAACTACGAAGACCTTATTGTGGTTTCACCCGATGTAGGCGGTGTGGTTCGCGCTCGGGCATTGGCCAAACAACTGAACTGCGATTTAGCCATCATTGACAAACGCCGCCCTTCAGCCAATGTCAGCGAAGTGATGCACGTCATTGGTGAAATCGATGGACGCAATTGCGTCATCATGGACGACATGATTGATACCGCAGGCACCTTGGTCAAGGCGGCTGAAGTTTTGAAAGCACGTGGCGCTAAAAAAGTTTACGCCTATTGCACACACCCCATTTTCTCAGGCCCCGCCATTGACCGCATTGCCAAAGGCGACGCCCTCGATGAAGTGGTTGTGACCAACACCATCCCGTTGTCGCAATCTGCTGCTGCATGCCCCAAAATTCGCCAACTCACTGTGGCGCCGCTGTTGGCCAAAACCATTCAGCGCATTGCCAATGGTGAGTCGGTCATGAGTTTGTTCTCAGATCAAGACTGATCTGGAGCATCAACGTGGTTTGCTTTTAGCAAGCCTTTTTAAAACAGAGTCGTACTGGTCGCGGTCGACTCATCTTGGAGTTAGTTATGAAATTTGTCGCTTTTGAGCGCTCTATGCAAGGTACGGGTGCGAGCCGCCGTCTGCGCAATTCAGGTAAGACACCTGGTATTGTTTATGGCGGTGTAGATCAGCAACCCCAATTGGTCGAACTTGACCACAATGCCCTGTGGCACGCCCTGAAAAAAGAAGCTTTCCACGCAAGCATCTTGGACATGGAATTGAACGGTAAAGAAACCAAAGTGTTGCTCCGTGACTTCCAAATGCACCCCTACAAACAATTGGTATTGCACATCGACTTCCAACGTGTCGACGCCAAAACCACTTTGAACCGCAAAGTGCCAATTCACTACTCAGGCGAAGAAACATCACCTGCTGTCAAAGTTGACGCTTGCCTGATCAATCACATCATGAATGAACTGGAAATCACTTGCTTGCCAGCAGATTTGCCAGAAGCCATCAATGTTGATTTGTCTGGTTTGAAAAAAGGTGTTTCTTTAAGCCTAGGCGACATCACATTGCCCAAGGGCGTGAAAGCCGTTACACATGGCAAGAAAAACCCTGTTTTGGTGTCTGTGGTAACCCCAGCCGCCGAAGAGGCTCCTGCCGCTGATGCTGCTGCCGCTGCGCCTGCTGCCGACGCTAAAGCCAAGAAGAAGTAATTTCTCCTCGCTTTAAACACGGACTGTGTTTCAAACAACCCGCCTCGTGCGGGTTGTTTTGTTTTTATACTCACACATGATCAAACTGTTTGTTGGCCTTGGCAATCCTGGCGCCGAATACGAAGACACCCGCCACAACGCTGGCTTTTGGTGGATCGACGCCTTGGCGCGTGATCTGAATGTGAACCTGGTGCCCGATAAAAGCTATTTCGCCAAGGTGGCGCGCACGCAAATCAAAGGCCAAACCGTTTGGCTGCTAGAACCCCAAACTTTCATGAACCTCTCGGGCAAGTCGGTGGGCGCATTGGCCAAATTTTTTAAAATTGCGCCGCAAGAAATACTGGTAGCCCATGACGAGCTTGATGTGGTGCCCGGTGAAGCCAAGCTCAAATTTGGGGGCAGCCATGCTGGCCACAATGGACTTCGCGATATTCACGCCCAATTGGGCACCGGCGATTATTGGCGCCTGCGCTTAGGCATTGGCCACCCTGGCGTGAAAGCTGAGGTGATTAACTGGGTGCTCAAAAAACCCATGGCCGAGCAACGCGACCTCATTCAAGAGAGCATTGCCCGCTCAGTAAAAGCGGCTGACATGCTGATGCAAGGCGAGATGGAAAAGGCCATGGTGCAAATTCACACCAGCAAGCCGCCAAGGCCTAAGCCTCCCCGCCCCGAAGGCGTCTAAGCCCGTACTTTGGCCAGCAGCCTAGCTGGCACCTTAGCCGGCACTTTGAAGCCGCAGGTATTTTTGAAACAGGGTCTCTTTGGTTTCAATATGGGCTGGACTGACAGGGATACAGGCCACAGGGCACACCTGCACACATTGGGGTTCATCAAAATGACCGACGCATTCGGTGCACTTGTTGGGGTCTATTTCATAGATTTCAGGCCCGAGGTAGATCGCCTGATTGGGACACTCAGGTTCACACACATCGCAATTGATGCATTCGTCGGTGATCAACAAAGCCATCTAAACCTCACTTAATTCAGCTGGAATTATGGTGCAGTTGCGCAAGCCTACCATGCAGCACCTAAAATACCCATGTGGAACCCCTACTCAACGCCGACCTACATTGCCACTCCGTGGTGTCCGATGGCACGCTCACGCCCGAGGCTTTGGCTGCGCGCGCCAAAGCCAATGGGGTGCAGCTTTGGGCCCTCACCGACCATGACGAAGTTGGCGGCCAAGAACGCGCCATCGCTTCGGCCAAAGCCTTGGACATGAAGTACCTTACAGGCGTTGAAATTTCTATTACCTTTGCGGGCAAAACAGTCCACATTGTGGGTTTGGGCTTTGACCACACCAACACAGACTTGGTGCAAGGCTTGCGCAACACGCGTGGCGGCCGGGCTGAGCGCGCCAAAGAAATGTCTGACGGTTTGGCCAAAGTTGGCATTCACGGGGCCTTCGAAGGCGCCCTCAAATATGCAGGCAACCACGAACTCATTTCGCGCACTCACTTTGCGCGGTTCTTGGTTGAGTCTGGTGTCTGCAAAGATACGTCGGAAGTATTTCGCAAATACCTGACTGAAAATAAACCTGGCTTTGTACCGCACCGCTGGGCTTCGCTCGAAAATGCCGTTCATTGGATTACAGGTGCCAGTGGCATTGCCGTCATTGCTCACCCTGCCCGCTATGGCTTTACGGCCAATGAAGAGTACGCGCTGTTCACCGAATTTAAGAACCACGGCGGCCGTGGGGTTGAGGTGATTACCGGCAGCCACTCTAGTGCAGACGCCTTGCAATACGCCGACACGGCACTCGAATTTAATTTAGCCGCATCGCGCGGCAGCGACTTTCACAGCCCCGACGAAAGCCACACCGACTTAGGCACCCTGCCCTGGTTGCCTGGACAACTCACCCCCGTGTGGGAATTGTTGTCAGACCGCATCCAGTGATCCACGCACAATTCAAGCTGCGTCAATCGATCTTTGCTCTCTGAAAGCCTAAGTCAAAATGGCTCAGTATTTTTCCGTTCACCCAGACAATCCTCAGCCACGTTTGTTAAAAC
>CALCBL010000314.1 GCA_937897495.1 uncultured Burkholderiales bacterium | reverse complement strand
CACCCTGCCCCACGTGCGGCGGCATCGTGAGAGAAAACTATCGTCGGTATGCCTGCGTGGGCAAAGATGCGGCTGCCGATGACACGGCCGCAGCAGGTTGTGGCTTCTCATTTGGCAAAACACCTGCAGGTCGTACCTTTGAGCAGGTTGAAGTTGAACAATTTTTGCGCGACAAAAAGATTGGCCCATTAGAAGGCTTCCGCTCTAAAGCCGGTTGGCCATTCACTTCAGAAATTGCCTTGAAGTACAACGAAGAAGAAAAAAACTGGAAGCTCGAGTTTGATTTTGGCAATGACAAAAAGAACGAAGAGACGGGCGAGATCGTTGATTTTGAAGGCAGCGAATCTTTGGGTGCTTGCCCCAAATGCGGTGGTGCTGTGCATGAGCACGGCAGCAACTACGTGTGCGAAAAAGCCGTGCCCACAGAAGGCCAACCCACACCCACCTGCAATTTCAAGAGCGGCAAAATTGTGCTGCAACAAGTGGTGGAGCGCGAGCAAATTGCCAAATTGCTGAGCGACGGCAAAACCGATTTGCTAGAAAAGTTTGTGAGCAATCGAACGCGCCGCGCCTTCAAGGCTTTCTTGTCGTGGAATGCCGAAGAAGACAAAGTTGTGTTTGAGTTTGAACCTCGCAAGAGCAAGTTCCCTCCGCGCAAAACGCCGGCGAAATATGCAGCTGGCGCTAAAACGGCGGCTGGAAAAACGGCAGGCAAAGCTGCGGCCAAGTCGACCAAAACCCCAGCCAAAAAAGTCGCCGCTAAGAAAACAGCTGCAGCCAAAACGCCACGCAAAGCCGCAGTGGGCAACCACACGCCTAGCGCCGATTTGGCCGCAGTGATTGGCACCGACAAAGTGGCGCGCACAGAAGTGGTGAAGAAGTTGTGGGACTACATCAAGGCGCAAGGCCTGCAAGATCCCACCAACAAACGCGCCATCAATGCCGATGCCAAACTCAAACCGGTGTTTGGCAAAGACCAAATCACCATGTTTGAATTGGCAGGGTTGATCGGCAAACACCTGAGTTGATTCTTTGCGTCGAGTGACAACTGCGTAAGTTTTTATCAGTCGAAAAAAAGCCCAGCCAGAAATGGTTGGGCTTTTTGCATTCACGCCTTGAAGCGTGAACTTGGGGCCAAGTAAATTACTTAGAAATAACGCGAACCATTTCCAAGCACTTGTTGGAGTAGCCCCACTCGTTGTCATACCAGCTGACAATTTTCACGAAGGTGCTGTCTAGGGCTAAACCTGCATCGGCGTCAAACACGCTGGTGCAAGGCTCGCCGCGAAAATCACTGGCCACCACTTTGTCTTCGGTGTAACCCAGCACGCCTTTCAAGGCACCTTGTGATTGGGCTTTCATCTCTGCGCAAATTTCTGCGTAGGTGGCCTCAGAGTTCAACTCAACCGTGAGGTCAACCACGGACACATCGGATGTGGGCACGCGGAAAGACATGCCCGTGAGTTTTTTGTTCAAGGCAGGAATGACCACGCCCACAGCCTTGGCAGCACCCGTGCTGGAAGGAATGATGTTTTCCAAAATACCGCGGCCGCCGCGCCAGTCTTTGTTGCTAGGACTGTCCACGGTTTTCTGAGTGGCCGTGGCGGCGTGAACGGTGGTCATCAAACCGCGCTTGATGCCCCACTTGTCGTTCAACACTTTGGCCACAGGTGCCAAGCAGTTGGTGGTGCAAGAGGCGTTGGACACAATGGCTTGGCCTGCATACGTGGCGTGGTTCACGCCAAACACGAACATGGGTGTGTCGTCTTTAGAGGGTGCAGACATGAGTACTTTTTTAGCGCCAGCAGCCAAGTGTTTTTCGGCAGAGGCTTTGTCTAGGAACAAGCCAGTGGCTTCAATCACGATGTCGGCACCGACTTCGTTCCACTTCAGCGCAGAAGGATCGCGCTCTTGTGTCAAACGAATTTTGTGGCCATTCACGATCAGGTGATTGCCTTCCACAGACACCTCGCCTTTGAAGCGGCCGTGCACGCTGTCGTACTTGAGCATGTAGGCCAGGTAGTCGGGCTCGAGCAAGTCGTTGATACCAACCACTTCGATGTCAGAAAAATTTTGAACAGCGGCACGAAACACCATGCGGCCGATGCGGCCGAAACCGTTGATACCTATTTTGATCGCCATGATCTATTTCCCTTTAAAGTTAATTTTGAATTTGTTTCATGTGCAGCGCGAACTGAAGATTTATTTCTTCTGCAAAGCCGCTTGCACGGTCTCGGCCACGTTCTCTGCCGTGAAGCCAAAGTGTTTGAACAGCACAGGTGCAGGCGCAGACTCGCCGTAAGTGTCGATGCCTACCACGGCAGCAACCCCATATTTCCACCAGCCATCGGTGCTGCCCATCTCAACCGCCACACGGGGCAAGCCGGCTGGCAACACTTCAGATTTGTAACTGCTGGTTTGACGATCGAAGGTGGTGGTGCTGGGCATAGACACTACGCGCACGCCAATGTTTTTAGCGGCCAACAACTCTTGCGCTTTCAGAGCCAGTTGAACTTCAGAGCCAGTGGCAATGATCACGGCCTTGGTTTTCTTGATGCCAACGCGTGAGGCTTCAGCCAACACATAAGCACCGCGGCTGATCTCGCCCAAATCCGACTTGGGAGAGTAAGGTAAGTTTTGACGAGACAACAACATGGCCGTGGGGCGGTCTTTGTTTTCCAAAGCCACGGCCCATGCCACAGTGGTTTCTGCCGTATCAGCAGGACGCCACACATCAAGGCCAGGAATCAAACGCAAGCTGGCAGCGTGCTCAACGGACTGGTGTGTTGGGCCGTCTTCGCCCAAACCAATCGAGTCGTGTGTGAACACGTGGATGACGCGCTGCTTCATGAGCGCGGCCATGCGGATGGCATTGCGCGAGTAATCGCTGAAGGTGAGAAAGGTGCCGCCGTAAGGGATGAAGCCGCCGTGCAAAGTGACACCATTCATGATGGCCGCCATGCCAAATTCGCGCACACCGTAGTTGATGTGACGGCCTATTTGGCCTTTGTCGTTCTTCACCACATCGCCTGCCAAGTTGATGCGCAATGCGGGCGTGGAAGACGTGTTGGTGAGGTTAGAGCCTGTGAGATCGGCAGAGCCGCCCAGCATTTCAGGCAAGGCGGCGGTGAATGCTTCTAATGCCAATTGGCTGGCTTTGCGGCTGGCCACTGTTTCGGCTTTGGTATGCGCAGCAATGACGGCGTCTACCGCAGTTTGTGCAAAGTTCTTGGGCAACTCGCCTTTCATGCGGCGCACAAATTCTTTGGCCAAGCTGGGGTGTGCTGCTTTGTAGGCTGCAAAAGCTTTGTTCCACGCAGCCTCGCGGGCCGCGCCACTTTGCTTGGCATCCCAGTGGGCATAAACATCTTTTGGAATGACGAAAGGCTCGTGCGTCCAACCCAATGCTTCGCGTGTGAGTTTGATTTCTTCGGCGCCCAAAGGTTCGCCGTGTGCTTTGGACGTGTTGGCGCGGTTGGGGCTGCCTTTGCCGATAGCCGTTTTGCAAACAATGAGTGTGGGTTTGTCTGGGCTGTTCTTGGCATCTGCAATGGCTTTGGACACAGCCGCAGCATTGTGGCCATCAACAGCATCGATCACGTTCCAACCGTAAGCGGCAAAACGTTGCGGCGTGTTGTCAATGAACCATGGGGCCACTTGGCCGTCAATTGAAATGCCGTTATCGTCATACATGGCGATCAGTTTGTTGAGCTTCCAAGCGCCAGCCAATGCGCATGCTTCGTGGCTGATGCCTTCCATCAAGCAACCATCGCCCATGAACACGT
>CALCBL010000313.1 GCA_937897495.1 uncultured Burkholderiales bacterium | reverse complement strand
GGTGTGAGATAACTGATCAAAGTTGCACCCGAACGACGCTTGGCAATAGCGCCTTCTGAAGGATTGTTGGAGGCGTACAAATAGACATTCGGCAAATCGTCAATCAAGCGATCGGGCCAGCACGCGCCACTCATGCCAGATTGTTTGCCTGGCATGAATTCGAGCGCACCATGCGTGCCAAAGTGAAGGACCGCATGGGCTTTGAAATCTTCGCGCAAGTAGCGATAGAAGGCAGAGAAGGCGTGCGTGGGTGCCAAGCCTTTTTCAAACAACAAGCGCATCGGGTCGCCTTCGTAACCAAACGAAGGCTGCACGCTGACCAGTACATTGCCAAATTTCTTGCCCAAGACAAAAATCGAACTGCCGTTGCTGAGCTGACGGCCGGGTGCAGGGCCCCATTGCGCTTCAATTTCTTTGAGCCAGCGCTCACGCTTGACATGGTCGTCAGCAGAGATCAAGGCATGCACATTGGCGTCTGCACCATGTTGTGCCGCATTGCCATACAACAAGGCATCGCGCAATTTGTCCACACTGCTTGGCATATCCACTTGGTAACCTTGGGCCTTCATGGCCGTCAGTGTGTGCCACAAAGATTCAAAAACAGACAAGAAGGCGGCCGTGCCAATGTTGCCAGCATTGGGTGGGAAGTTGAACAACACAATGGCTACGTTGCGGTCTTTTCGTTCGCTGCGTTTCAAGGCCACCATCTTGCTCACTCGGGCCGCCAACATCATGGCGCGTTCTGGGCAAGAGTGCATGTCTTGTGCGCTTTTGCTTTCACCAAAAGTACAAGCATGGTGACAGCCTGTGCATGTCACACCGGCCGCGCCTGGACGTCCACCAAATACGATGGGGCTGGTTGAACCATCAAGTTCTGGAATGGCCACCATGATGGTGCTTTCAACAGGCAACAAACCACGGTCTGAACCACCCCACTGATCAAGTGTTTGAAATTCAACGGGATGTGCGGCCACATAAGGCACATCGAGTTTGGCCAACACTTCTTCAGCAGCCTTGGCATCGTTGTAAGCAGGCCCACCGACCAGCGAAAAACCACTGAGCGAGACCACGGCATCGACACACACTTGGTCGTTCTTGATGAAAAATTCATCGATGGCAGGGCGCGAATCCAAGCCGGCGGCAAAGGCTGGAATGACGCGCAAGCCTTTGGCCTCAAGCGCTGCAATCACGCCATCGTAGTGGCCTGCGTTGCCAGACAATAAGTAGGAGCGCAACAGCAAAACACCGACAGTCCCTTTGAGGGGTATTCCTGCAGGCAATGGCAATGCATCGGCGTCTTCACTGAACTTCCCAGCCATGCGGGGGTGATAAACACCCACTTCAGGATAGTCAACGGGTGCTTCAACCTTGATCTTGCCGCGCAATGATTTGCGAGCACCATCGGCACCGCGGTCAACCAGGTGGCGCACCATGTTCAACACATTGTCGTCA
>CALCBL010000312.1 GCA_937897495.1 uncultured Burkholderiales bacterium | reverse complement strand
TTTCAGCCTGACTGCTCAACGCTCTGTGCCAAAGAAACCCATACAAATTAATGTTGCTCTGACCCCAATTAATTGGTACTTGTATGATGTACCCTAGCATCGTTTTTCCAAATGGAGACCACCTTGAAACCTTCTAACATCCGTCGCAGCTTGATTCAAAAAGCCATTGCTTCCTTGAGTGTGTGTCTTGTGGGGCTTACGGCGCTGCCGGTGTGGGCCCAAAGCTGGCCTACTAAGCCTGTGCGCATGGTGGTTCCTGCGCCTGCGGGCAGTTCCTTGGACGTCATTGTGCGAGCCATGGCCGACACGCTCAGAGCAGGCTGGGGTCAATCGCTGGTGGTTGAAAACAAGCCCGGCGCTGGTGGCACCATTGGCATGGACTTGGTTGCCAAGGCGGCCCCTGATGGCTACACCTTGGGCATCGGATTTAACGGGCCCATTGCCTTTGGCCCGTTCATGTTCAAGAAAATGCCTTACGACCCCGCCAAAGATTTGATCCCCATCATCTTGACGTCATCTCAGCCTAATGTGCTTGCAGTGCCTGCCAATCACCCGGCTTCTAACATGCGTGAATTCATTGCATGGTCCAAAACGCAGGGCGACAAATTGAGTTACGCCTCTGTGGGTCAGGGCAGTTCTTCACATCTGTCTATGGAGTTGCTCAAAGCCACGGCTGGATTTGAGGCAACGCACATTCCTTTCAATGGCTCGCCACCTGCAGCGCTTTCGGTTGCACAAAACGAAACCCAGGCCCTGCTGGCTGTTGAGCCTGCACTCTTATCCTTGGTGCAGGGCGGCCGCTTGAAGTTGCTGGGAGTGACCAGTCCACAGCGCTTGCCATCTAGGCCCGATTTGCAAACCGTGGCAGAGGCAGGTTTTCCTGGCTTTGACGCATTGGCATGGAACGGCATTTTTGCACCCGCAGGAACGCCTGCAGACATCATTGCTCGGCTCAATACCGACATCAATGCGGCCATGGCAGATCCCGCCTTTAGGCAAAACATGTTGAAGCAGGGTTTGATCATTGGTGGTGGTAGCCCCGCACAATTCAAGTCATTCATTGAAAGTGAAACGCGCAAATGGGGTGCCATCATTACCAAGGTAGGAATCAAGCTTGATTAAGCTGGGTGTTCGAATTGCTTGCATCTTGGTGCTTGTGAGTCTCACCGGCTGCGCCAGTCATACGCGCAGCATGGCACAAAGCATCCAACCGAGTTCTGAAAAATTCAATGAGACTGTTTGTCAGCGTTCTTTTGAGTTGGCGCCACTGCACGATGAAATTCGATTAACGCGGACCATTGCAACGCCTACCTTGCTGTTACTCACTGGCGGTGCTTATTTGCTACCTGTGATTGGCATCAACATGGGGTTGGATGCGTTAGATCATATGGATGCTTCGCATGTGTCCCGAGCTTGCGGTGGGTTTGCAATACCTGCTGAAAATATTTTGGAGAAAGTAGTGCTTGGGGCAGGGTTTAGTTTGTTTACAGGGAATGTGAAGTTGGGGATTAATTGAGTTTGATGGTTTGTGCGTTGCTTGTTTGCATTTGTGTCAAAGAAATCCAGACAAATTAATGTTGCTCTGACCCCAATTAATGACCCCAATTAACTGACCCCAATT
>CALCBL010000311.1 GCA_937897495.1 uncultured Burkholderiales bacterium | reverse complement strand
GGGTCTTCTTGCCAGACGGGTTCTTCGTTGTGAATGTAGGCATGGTTCACTGGGTCGTGAATGAAGCGCATGTGGTCAACACGGGGCAGCAATTGAGCACCATAGACTTTGCGGTTGGCTGGCAAACCGCCCACACTCATGCCGCCAAAGTTCACGCCGTGGTAGCCCTTTTCTCGTCCAATGAAGACATTGCGGTGGCCTTCCCCGCGGGCTCGGTGGTAGGCCAAGGCGACCTTCAGGGAGGTGTCGGCGGCTTCAGAACCTGAGTTACAAAACAGCACCTTGTTCAAGTCACCAGGACACAACTCTGCAATCATTTGAGCGGCTTGAAAGGCCTGGTCGTTGCTGATTTGAAAGGCCGTGGCGTAGTCGAGTGTGTCGAGCTGTTTTTTGATGGCTTCGGCAATGGGCCTGCGGTTGTGACCCGCGCCCACACACCACAAGCTAGAAATGCCATCGATCACTTGACGGCCATCGTGGGTGGTGAAGTGCATGCCTTCAGCGGCCACGAAAATGCGCGGCTCTTGCTTGAAATGGCGATTGCCTGTGAAGGGCAACCACTGGTGCTCCATGTTGAAGGTGGCCGCAGGGGTGCTGGCAGGCCTCATTGAGGAGAGAAGGGTATCTAAATATGCCATGGGTGTGCCTCTTAGCTTCTAATAAGCATTGGTCTTGAACCCTCAGTGTAAATTGCCCCACCCTAGATCGCAATCACTATTTCAGCAGTGCTGACATAAAGTCACAACTGATTTACCCTCTGGTTGGGCATGGAAACTACCACAAACCAGAACTTTACCGCGTTCCCTGCGACAATATCAGCCATGAATCATGCCTACATTTTGACGCTTTCCTGCCCCGACAGAACGGGCATCGTGCACGCTGTTTCGGGGTTTTTGCTGGAACGCGGCGGCAACATTGAAGAAGCCGCTCAATACAACGACCCCGCCACAGGTTTGTTTTTCATGCGCGTTCAGTTCGCCTGTGACCCAGTGAATGAAGCCGATTTGCATACCCAGTTGGTCAGTTTTGCAGCCCCCTTTCAAATGACATGGAATTTGCACAGCACCACACAGCCCATGCGCACGGTCATTTTGGTCAGCAAAGAGGGCCATTGCCTGAACGATTTGCTGTTCCGCTGGAAAAGTGGCTTGCTGCCCATCGACATTCGCGCCATTGTCAGCAACCACCGTGATTTTTACCAATTGGCGGCCAGCTACAACGTACCCTTTCACCACATTGCGGTTACCGCCGCCAACAAAGCCGAAGCCGAGTCCAAGCAGTTCGAGATCATTCAATCAGAGGGTGCAGAGCTGGTGGTGTTGGCCAGGTACATGCAAATTTTGTCAGACGATTTGTGCCGCAAGTTGTCAGGTCGCGCCATCAACATTCACCACTCCTTTTTGCCCAGCTTCAAGGGCGCAAAGCCTTACTACCAGGCACATGATCGCGGCGTCAAATTGATTGGCGCCACAGCCCACTATGTCACGGCTGATTTAGACGAAGGCCCTATCATTGAACAAGACGTGGCGCGTGTGGACCACTCCAAAACGGTAGACGACCTCACCACCCAAGGCCGCGACACTGAAAGCCAAGTGCTGGCGCGCGCCGTGAAGTGGCACAG
>CALCBL010000310.1 GCA_937897495.1 uncultured Burkholderiales bacterium | reverse complement strand
GTGTTGGTTTTTATTTGGCTTGCCGAATTGGCGGTGACTCGCCGGATGAAGTCATGGGCGCCATCTGGCCTTATATATTGGCTTTGATTTTAGGACTGATCGTGATTGCTTATGTGCCATGGCTGTCCATTGTGGCTTTGGCTTAACACTAGAAAGAAAAAACTCCTATGAACACACAAAAACTGGCCGATTTATACCGGTCAATGTTTCGCATTCGAGAGTTTGAAAACGCAGCAGAAATTGCCAGCCAAGGGGGTGTAGCGGCTTGGGGCTTGGCGGCCTCGGCCAAGCCTGCCTTGGTCCGCGGACCACTGCATCTGTCAACGGGACAAGAAGCAGTTGCTGCTGGCGTTTGCCATGCACTCACCAAAGAAGACATGCTGACATCGACCCACCGCGGGCATGGCCACACCTTGGCCAAAGGTGCAGACGCCACCAAAATGATGTGTGAATTGTTTGGCCGCGCCACGGGATACAACAAGGGCAAAGGCGGGTCCATGCACATCGCCGATTTTTCCGTGGGCATGCTGGGTGCCAATGGTGTGGTCGCCGCGGGCATCCCCATCGCAACAGGCGCCGCACACGCTTTGAAAATTCAAAAAAAACCCTATTTGGTTGCATGCTTCTTTGGCGATGGCGCCACCAACCGTGGCCCCTTTTTAGAAGGTTTGAATTGGGCGCAGGTTTATGGCCTCCCCGTTCTTTTCATCTGTGAAGACAATCGCATTTCTGCCACCACGCCCACCAAAACAATGAGTGCAGGCGAAGGCGCATTTGCAAGGGCTCAATCGTTTGGCATTCCAGCGGTTCAAGTCGATGGCAACGATGTGATGGCGGTTCATGAAGCGGCGACCAAAATGACGGCCGAAATTCGCACCCAAGGTGGTCCTCGTTTCATTCACGCCGTGACCTACAGATTCAAGGGTCACGTGTCCGTCGATCCTGGCACTTACAGAGATCCAAAGGAAGTTGAAGCAGCCATTAAAAACGACCCCCTCATTGCCACACGCAAAAAATTGATTGCTGCCGGTCTGCCATTGAGCCAAGTTGAAGCCATTGAAGCAGAAGCTCAAAAGGAAATTGCTACAGCACTTGCTGTTGCGGAAGCTGCACCTTGGCCGGTCGTGACCGACGCCTATGAAGACATTATGAACACCAGCGCGGGGGTATGGGTATGACCATCAGCACCATGAGTTATGCCGAAGCGGCATGCCTGGCTTTGCGGGAAGCCATGAAAGCAGATCCAACAGTGATTGCGTTAGGTGAAGATTTAGGACGCGGCGGCGTGTTTGGACAATACCGCGGACTGCGCGAAGAATTTGGACCCGATCGCATCATTGACACACCCATTTCTGAAGCCAACATCATGGGCAGTGCGGTAGGCATGGCGCTGGCAGGCATTCGGCCGGTGGTTGAAATGCGCGTCATTGATTTTGCCTTGTGTGCCATGGACGAAATCGTGAATCAAGCAGCCAAAAACCGCTACATGTTTGGCGGACAAGGCCGCGTCCCCTTGGTAGCGCGAATGCCCATTGGCATTTGGTCGGCTTCGGCTGCGCAACACTCCCAATCACTGGAGGCCTGGTTTGCTCACATGCCGGGTTTGGTGGTGGTTGCACCTGCCACGCCAGCCGATAACTATGGCCTTCTCAAGTCGTCCATGGCGTCAGGCGACCCTGTCATTTACATGGAGCACAAAGAACTATGGGGGCTTCAGGGTGAAGTAGACACAGCCATTGAAGTGCCCATTGGCAAAGGAAAAAAACTGGCTCAAGGCAATGACCTCACCATCGTGACCTGGTCACGCGGTGTGGGTGTGTGTCAGCAAGCCTTGGCCGATGGCGCTTTTGGCAAGCTCAAGCCTGATCTCATCGATTTGCGCTCAATTTGGCCTTGGGACAAAGAGATGGTTTTTGAGTCAGCGGCTAGAACAGGCCGCTTGCTGGTGGTGCACGAGGCTATACAAGTAGCCGGGTTTGGCGCTGAAGTGGCTGCTGCAACGGCTGAGGCCACAGCTTGCAAAGTCAAACGCCTAGGGGCACCACGCATTCCAGTGGGCTATGCTCAAATTCTGGAAAACGAGTCACGCCTTAGCGTTGAGAAAGTGGCCACTGCCGCAAACTCTCTGTTCAAGGCTTGAAAGATCAGTTAGCATTTAGCTGACTTAAATTAAGCTTCAATTTCAAGTTTGTATTTCTAAATTTAAAGGAGACTTCATGAGTGATATCAACACAGGCATCAAGCGCCGCACCTTTGTCAGCGCCTTGTCTGCCACCGCCATTCCTGCTGCCATCACGGGCGCACCCGCATTCGCGCAGTCTGGCACCATTACCCTCAAGTGGGCGAATAACATTCCCGTCACTCACCCCTCTAACATCCGCATCAAAGAAGCGACTGACGCCATTCGCCAAGAAACGGGTGGCAAAGTTGATATTCAAATTTTCCCGAACAACCAGTTGGGTGGCGACACCGACATGCTGTCGCAAGTGCGCTCTGGCGCCATCGACATCTTCCCGCTGTCTGGCTTGATCTTGCAAACCCTTGTGCCGCTTGCGGGTATCAATGGTTTAGCTTTTGCATTCAAAGACTACCCTACCGTGTGGGCCGCCATGGACGGCGACTTAGGTGTTTATATTCGCGCTCAAATTGCCAAAGTCAATTTGCACACCTTTGACAAAATTTTGGACAACGGTTTTCGCAACACCACATCCTCTACCAAGCCCATCGTGACGGCCGAAGACTTGCGCGGCTTCAAAATTCGCGTGCCTATCAGCCCATTGTGGACTTCCATGTACAAGGCCTTTGGCTCCGCGCCAACCGGCATTAACTTCGCCGAGGTTTACTCTGCATTGCAAACCAAAGTGGTTGAAGGTCAAGAAAACCCATTGGCTATCATTGAAATTGCCAAGCTCTACGAAGTCCAAAAGTTTTGCTCAATGACCGGCCACATGTGGGATGGCCAGTGGATTTTGGCCAACGGCAAACGCTGGGCTAGCCTGCCTGCCGATGTGCAAGGCGTCATCAACAAGCACGTGAACACAGCTGTAGTTAAGCAACGCGATGACATTCGCCGCCTGAACACTGATCTGGAAAGCCAGCTTAAAGCCAAAGGCATGATCTTCAACTATCCTGAGGTGACCAGCTTCCGTGATGCCCTTTCAAAAGCTGGTTTCTACCAAGAATGGCGCGCCAAGTTTGGCGATGAAGCCATGAGCAAACTTGAAAAATACTCAGGTCGTTTGGCTTAATTTTTCAAGCAATACCCAGCTTGCTGGGTGAACTCACGGGTGGCGGCATCATTGATTTTTCCAACCGATTTAGCTTCGTTCTTTGAATTGTTGCGCCTACACGG
>CALCBL010000309.1 GCA_937897495.1 uncultured Burkholderiales bacterium | reverse complement strand
TTCGTTCTTGATCAGTTGATAGCGGTAGTTGAGCGCTGTGTCGCCTAGGCCCGATTGAAAAGTCGGGTCATCGCCGACGCGCGCCAGCGGCACAGTAAAAGAAAACTGGTGAGTCTGACTCAACATTGGAATTTCATTGGTGAAGGTGTAATTCCAATTCTTGTTCTTCTTTGAGTACTTATACGACTGTATGTACTGAATGACGCCTTCTTCCTGGTTGTACGCTTCTTCGATCAGGAACGAGTTATCTTCGATTCTTTTTGCATCCTCCGCGGAAGCGTTCAATGAAGCAGTAAGCAAGCAATAGTGCATAAGCGCAACGCTGGCAAGACGGGAGGGCGAGATTCTCATGATGGGCAATCAAGACATAGAATTGAGTGGGCAATGCGTCGGCAGATGGAAAGCTTAACTAGATCTGGTCGTTAATTCATTTCAAAAGCAAATTCTACATGCCCAAGCTTGCTCATTTAAATCTGATTGTTTAACTGCTTTTTGGAATGACAGTTTTTTTACAGTCAAAAATATTGATCAAAACACTGTCATTTTGTTTTAAATTCGATTGATTAGAAATTTGAACAACTCGCCACTCACTTCTGGACGAATTTCTGAATTTCACCTTTGCGAACATTGAAGATGACGTGGGTAAAGTAATACAAGCTTGCTTAATCTTTGTTGAATATTCAATTCCCGCTCCGATCTCTTCGATTTGACCAACACGCCATCCATCATTCCAAGCGTACTTGTCCTCGTACTTAAGGCTACTGCAACCCGTTAAGTAAACAGCGATGACGATTGCCATGGTAAGTCCGGTTCTTTTCATTTTCTTCTTTCGTTGTATTTGATCTGATTTCCCATTAGCTCAGTTTTACTTGATCACAAATCGAGCCGTCGCCTTGTTGCTGCCATTGCTTACAACCGCAACTGCTTTTGTGCCAGCACTGACTTTGAAGTTGCCAGCTGCCTCTAACTTTTTTCCGTTGGGTTTGAGTTCAACATCTTGTTTGTCAGCGCCAGATAGCAGCGTTACTTTGGCTTGAGCTTTGCTCATGTCAATCGATTCACCATGATCACGAATATAAAGTTGCAAGCTATTTTTTTGGGCTACAAGTTCATAGTCAAGACCTTTGACGTTGGTCACAACACCGCCGTTTAGAGGTTGGTGGTGGCTGCCGTGGTCATGGCCACCACTGGCAAGAACGGTGGTGCTAACGAGGCAGCTTAAGGCTAGGGCAATCATTTGATTTTTCATGGTCATTCCTTTGAGGTTGGTTAAATTAAAGTGTGTCCGGATTTTTTTCAGCAAGCAGACGCTCAGCGTCCTTCCTGCCAAAAAGCCAAAAAAGCGCAGGGGTTAAAAATGTGTCCAACAGTGTTGAGCTAATCAGACCGGAGAAGATCACCACGGCCACTGGGTGCAATATTTCTGTGCCGGGCTGCTCTGCTTCAAACAGAAGTGGGGCCAATGCAAAGGCTGTCACCAAGGCTGTCATCAACACCGGACTCAGCCGTTCAAGCGACCCGCGCACAATCATCTTGTGATCAAAGTGTTCACCCTCCAAGCGCATCAAGTTGATGTAATGACTGACTTTGAGGATGCCATTCCTGACAGAAATGCCTGCCAGGGTAATGAACCCCACCAAGGCTGCAATTGACAATGGTTGTCCAGATATCCACAGGCCCAATACTGCGCCCACCAAGGCCAATGGAATATTGACCATGATCAATGCCGATAGGCGGACAGATTTGTAGCGACTGAACAAAACGACGAACATGAGTGTCAAAGATACGATCGACAAGAGACCAACCAAGCGCGAGGCCTCTTCTTGTGCTTGAAATTGACCACCGAGGGTAATAAAGTACCCCTCAGGCAGCTTGGTGCTGGCAACAGCCTGCCTGATGTCGCCCACAATTTCTGATAAAGGGCGTCCGGAGGCATTCGCAGAAAGCAAGATGCGTCTTTTGCCGTCGTCTCGGCTTATTTGATTGGGACCATCGCTTTCTTCAATGGAAGCCAGTTTGAAAAGTGGAATCCTTCCGTTGGGCGTTTCAATCAGGATTTGTTTTAAGCCTTCTACCGAGCGGTCAGCGTCTGGCAGTCGAACAACCAGTGCAAAGCGTCTGCCGCCTTCTACAATTTGCGTGATCTTTTCGCCTTCCACCAAACTCTGCAAGGTTGTGAGAATTCTGGGCGCCGAAATACCGTATTGAGCAGCCGCTTCATAGTTCACCCGTATTTTGATTTGGGGGGACAGAACTTGTTTTTCAATTTGCAAATCGGCAATGCCAGGTACAGTGGCCAGTTTGGAGCGCAAGGCATCGGCCTGACCTCGCAAGACGTCCAAGTCTTCACCGAACACTTTGATAGCAATTTGCGACCTTACCCCAGACAGCATGTGATCGATGCGGTGCGATATGGGTTGTCCAATTTCGATGGCGGCGGGTAAGTTCACCAACCGTTTTCGAATGTCTTGCTTGATCTCATCCATGGTGCGCTTGAGTTCGGCTGTGGGTTTGAGCCCTACATCTAACTCACTGACATGAACGCCTTAAGCGT
>CALCBL010000308.1 GCA_937897495.1 uncultured Burkholderiales bacterium | reverse complement strand
GTCACAACTTCGGTGCGCGCTTCATTGCCAAATCCTCGCGCCTGTAAAAAGGTGCGCGCTGGCAAGCCGATGAAGCTGTAGCGGCCAAAGCGCTCGCCGCCCACCACCGACTCCAGCAAGAAACTGTATTTGCCGCCATCTTTGTGATGGGCCAACTTCAAGTACAGCGAGAGCGGGGTTTCTAAATCGGCAAAGGCCTCTAGCATCAGAGGAATGCGGTTGAAGCCTTGTTGGGCGAGGCTTTTAAATTCTAGTTCTGTGATCACGATCTGGGCTCCGTATGTTCAGCCGATTCATTCAAGGGGTTTGGGTCAAAAAAAGAACCCCACTTTGGCAGCCAAGGTGCTGCCGGTTCTAGGCAAATTTAGACTGGCTGACGCCAAGACCAGGCTCCCCGGCTCAAAATGGCCGGCAGCTGGACTGCAAAGAATGAATGAATCAAGATCATGAGGCTCACAGTGTACCAAAGCTCTAGCGACTGCTCAATTCCTTGCGCATGGCTTGAATGACGGCGGCGTAATCGGGTTTGCCAAAAATAGCACTGCCAGCCACAAAGGTGTCGGCACCGGCATCGGCCACCCGGCGAATGTTGTCCACCTTCACGCCGCCATCGACTTCAAGACGGATGTCTTTTCCGGAGGCCTCAATCCATTTGCGTGCGAGTTCAATTTTGCGCAATGCGCTCTCAATGAAACTCTGACCGCCAAAGCCCGGGTTGACCGACATGATCAAAATAAGGTCAATGTCTTCGATGACCCACTCCAATACGTCCAGAGACTCGGCGGGGTTGAACACCACGCCGGCCTTGCAGCCCTTGGACTTGATGGCTTGCACACTGCGGTGGACATGGGTGGACGCATCGGGGTGAAAACTGATGAGGTCGGCGCCTGCATCGGCAAAGGCGGCGGCCAAGGCATCTACGGGCTGCACCATGAGGTGCACATCAATGGGCACGTCTTGGCCATCGGGTGTTTTGGCATGCGGCTTGAGCGCCTGACAAATCATGGGGCCGAAAGTGAGGTTGGGCACGTAATGGTTGTCCATCACGTCGTAGTGAATCCAGTCGGCGCCAGCGGCTATGACGTTGCGCACTTCTTCGCCCAAGCGGGCAAAATCGGCGGACAACAGCGAGGGGGCAATGCGGTAGGTGGTCATGACCGAATTGTCGCATTTTGGGCGGGGCTTGAGGTTATGCTTGGGTTTATGGGCGAGTTTGATCTGATCGAAACCTACTTCAAGCGCCCCCCGCGCCATGCCGTGCTGGGGGTAGGAGACGATTGCGCCTTGCTGGCCGTGAAGTCGGGCCAGCAACTGGCCATTTCAAGCGACATGTTGGTTGAAGGCAGGCACTTTTTACCGACCGTGAACCCTGCGTATTTGGGTCACAAAGCTTTGGCCGTTAACTTAAGCGATTTAGCCGCTTGTGGTGCTCAGCCCAAGGCCTTCTTGCTGTCGTTGGCTTTGCCCCAAGTGGTGCCGCAGTGGCTGTCTGAATTTTCAAAAGGCATGTGGGCATTGGCCGACGCCCACCATTGCGACCTCATTGGCGGCGACACCACACGCGGGCCCTTGAACATTTGCATCACCGTCTTGGGAGAGGTGCCACAAGCGATGGCTTTGCTTCGGGGCGGCGCCAAAGCAGGCGATGACATTTATGTCAGTGGTCATTTGGGCGATGCGCGTTTGGCCTTGGAAGTTTTTCGGGGCACTTTGAGTGTGCCGCAAGCTGTGTTTGAAGCCGCGCGTCTGCGCATGGACAAACCCACGCCCAGGGTCGAACTTGGTTTGGCGCTGCGCGGGCTTGCCCACTCAGCGGTCGATGTCAGCGATGGCTTGCTGGGCGATTTGCAACACATCTTAAAAGCCAGCGGCGTGGGCGCAGAAATTGACACGCAGCAAGTGCTGAGCACCATGGCTTGTGGGCAGCGTTCAGGTTTAAAGCCAGAGGATTTGCTGCGTTTGACTTTGGCCGGTGGCGATGATTACGAGTTGGTTTTCACGGCGCCTGAAAACCAACGCCAAGCCATTGCTTCTGCCAGCACAAGTTCGGCCACCCCGGTTACTCGCATTGGCAAAATTACCGCTCATCCACATTTGAGTTTGCTTGACAACAATGGCCAGTCCCTGCCCCATTCGTTTGAATCTTTTGACCACTTCAAAACACCATGAGACCTGATGCCAGCTTCATGGTTCGCCATCCTGCGCACTGGATTGCTTTGGGTTTTGGCTCTGGACTTTCGCCCAAGGCACCTGGCACCATGGGCACACTCTGGGCTTGGCTCTGCTGGTGGGCGTTTCAAGATTATTTCTCTGTGGGTGAACAGGCTGCCATCATTTTTTTGTCTAGCTTGGTCGGCATTTGGGCCTGCAAAGTCACCGCCCACAATTTGGGCGTTTCCGACCCTGGTGCCATCGTCTGGGACGAGGTGGTGGCTTTTTGGTTGGTGCTGCTGGTGCTTTCACCCGCCGATTTTTCAACCCAACTGATGGCCTTTGCCTTGTTCAGATTTTTTGACGCAGCCAAGCCAGGCCCCGTGGCATGGGCCGACCAATTGTTCAAAGGCTTTGGTTGGCGCGGTGCGTTTGGAATTTTTTTCGATGATTTTGTGGCGGCATTTTGTACGCTGCTGTGTTTTGCAATTTGGAGATCATGGTGACACCCCGCCTCGAAACACTTTGTACAGCACTTGCCCAAGTGTTGATAGCTCGCAAGCTCAGTATGGTGACAGCCGAGAGCTGCACGGGTGGCTTGATTGCCGCCAGTTGTACCCAATTGTCAGGGTCCAGTGCTTGGTTTGAACGTGGCTTTGTCACCTATTCCAATGCAGCCAAATCTGAGTTGCTGGGCGTGCCCGCTTCTCTCATTGAGGCGCAGGGTGCTGTGAGTGAGGAAGTTGCCAAAGCCATGGCATTGGGTGCTTTAGCCCATTCACCTGCCCACATCAGTGTGGCCGTCACGGGCATTGCAGGCCCAACTGGTGGCAGTAAAGCCAAGCCGGTGGGCACTGTTTGGTTGGCTTGGGCATGGCGTGACTTGCAGCAAAACCTGCACAGTGAAACCATGCTTCGGCAATTTGAAGGCACACGCTCTGAGGTTCGTGATGCAACGGCCGAATTGGCGCTGGCTCACCTCAATGAGTTAGTAGAAAAGACAGGCAAAAAAATACCCACCTAAGTGAGTATTTTTTCAATTTA
>CALCBL010000307.1 GCA_937897495.1 uncultured Burkholderiales bacterium | reverse complement strand
AATGCGCCTGAAGATTGCGGTCATCGGGGCAGGTGCTTGGGGCACTGCACTGGCCATCAGTGCCAGCCGGCAAGCAGCGGGTCATCAAGTCCAACTCTGGACGCGTGACGCTGCTGCTGCCAAAGCCATGCAATCGCAACGCAGCAACCAGCGCTACCTGCCGGATGTTGATTTTCCAGACTCCTTGCAATGCGCCAGTTCCCCAGATTCAGAATTGGCCCCATGGGCTGCATCTCACGATTTAATCGTCATTGGGACGCCCATGTCGGCCTTGCGCGGCATGCTGATGAACTTGAAAGACTTGACTGTGCCTGTGGCTTGGCTGTGCAAAGGTTTCGAGGCAGCCTCTGAAGGTGTTGAGTCTGGCGCCATGCCGCATGAGGTGTGTCAGCAAGTGGCGCCGAATTTAAAGTCGGGTGCACTGAGCGGCCCCAGTTTTGCATTGGAAGTGGCGCGCGCGCAACCGACAGCCCTGGTTGCAGCCAGTGCGCATGCCAGTGTGCAGCAAATTTTGGTCGATGCTTTTCACAGCCCCAGCTTGCGTGTCTATGCCAACGAAGACATTGTGGGCGTCGAGGTGGGAGGTGCTGTGAAAAATGTTCTGGCCATTGCAACCGGATTGAGCGATGGTCTCAATTTAGGCTTGAATGCGCGCGCAGCCTTGATCACCCGCGGTTTGTCAGAAATGACGCGATTGGGGTTGGCCTTGGGTGCCAAGGCAGAAACTTTCATGGGCTTGTCTGGTTTGGGTGATCTGGTGCTCACCTCTACGGGCGATCTCAGTCGCAATCGCAAGGTGGGCTTGTTGCTGGCGCAGGGCATGGACTTGCAGCAGGCGGTTCAATCATTGGGCCATGTCGCAGAAGGTGTCTACAGTGCACGCACCGTGGTCAAGCGAGCACAGGCTTTGGGTGTCGACATGCCTATTTCGCAGGGTGTGCTGGCTTTGTTGGAGGGCAAGTTAAAGCCCGCTGAAGCCGTGGCCGCTCTGATGGGCCGAGGCGCTAAAGACGAGAATTAAACCGGCGTGAAAGCCAGTCGCACATAGATGGGTGCGAAGGCTTCAGCTTGCGTAATTTCAATCAGAGTTTCTTTGGCCAACTCAAGCAGCGCAATGAATGTGACCACCAAGACCGGTGTGCCTTTGCTGGGGTCAAACAAGTTTTCAAATTCTACAAACTTGCGGCCTTGAAGGTGCCTTAAAACAATGCTCATGTGCTCACGCACACTGAGTTCTTCGCGCGTGATTTTGTGGTGTTGAACCAGCTTGGCGCGTTTCAAAATATCGCGCCATGCTTCTTGCAGCTCAACCAAGTGCACGTCGGGAAAGCGCGGTTGAAGGCTTTGCTCAATGTAGACCTGCGCCTTCAAAAAGTCGCGACCATATTGAGGTAAGTTGCCCAATTGCATGGAAGCCATTTTCATTTGCTCGTACTCGAGCAAACGGCGAACCAATTCGGCGCGCGGATCTTCTGGCTCTTGGCCTTCAGCCACCTTTTTCGGCGGCAACAACATGCGTGATTTGATTTCAATCAGCATGGCAGCCATGAGCAAATACTCAGCGGCCAACTCGAGGTTGTGCTCGCGAATTTCATCGACATAACTCAGGTACTGGCGCGTGACCGCGGCCATGGGAATGTCGAGGATGTTGAAGTTTTGCTTGCGAATGAGGTACAGCAACAAATCCAGCGGACCTTCAAAGGCCTCTAGAAAAACCTCTAAAGCATCTGGTGGGATGTAGAGGTCGTTGGGCATGGAAAACAAAGGCTCACCATACAGCCGCGCCACCGCCACATGGTCGATGACCTCGGGCAGGCCGCTCGTGTTTTCAACGACGGGCAGAAGCTCTGCAGAAGCAGCGGTATTTTCCAAAAGACTCAGCCTTTGGTTTGATAGACGTAAGGTTTTTGGTCCACGCGGCCTTCGTTGAATTCTTTCAACACATGGCGGTCGACAGAGGCATTCCACAACAGCGCACGAGCTTCTTTTTGGGCGGCTTCGAGATGCGGTCGATCAATTTTGAGTTGGTCGATGAACTGTGTGGTGTCCGAACGGTAGTCGGGACGACGAAAAAAATGCAAGAGCGACATGGCAAAGCGCTTTCTAAGGATCTAAGGTGTATTTTAGCGGGGCTGAGTCAGGATTTTTCTGACAAAAAGGCTGATTCAAGGGCGCTAGACCAATCAGGCCATACTTTGCTGTCCACTAAATTCAACAATCCCGTTCTTTTAGCAATGTCCATGGGTTGGTGATTCAGTCCGCAAATGATCAGTCTGACGTGTTTCTTTTGACAAATCTGCGCCAAGGCCACCAACGCGTCTGCTCCCGAAGAATCGATGTAAATCAGGTTTTTCAGGTCCAAAACAACCGCTTTTTGGGGCAGTTCGTCCTCAATTGCTTCCACCATTTTCACGGCACCAAAGAACAGGGCACCATAAAAACGGTAAGCCCGCACTTGCCCCTGTTGATTTGAAAGCAACGGGGCGTCGATGTCTGTCAGTTCTTCAACACGACTGAGGCTGGAAATTCGGTAGATGAAGGTGATGCAGGCCGCAAACATGCCAAATTGAACAGCCACCGTGAGATCAACCATGACTGTGAGCAGAAACACCGCGAGCAAGCTAATGCGGTAAGGCGCGCGAAATTGTTTTAAATCTGTGAAGGCATGCCATTCACCCATGTTCCATGCCACAAACATCAAGATGGCTGCCAAAGTAGCCAAGGGCACATGGTTGGCCAATGGGGCAGCCACCCAGACCACCAGTAACAAAACGAGCGCATGCACCATTCCTGCAAGCGGTGAGCGTCCACCGCTTTTCACGTTGGTCACCGTGCGGGCAATGGTGCCTGTGGCCGGCATGCCGCCAAAGAAAGGCGTGACAAAGTTGGCGACACCTTGCGCCATGAGTTCTTGATTGGGGTTGTGCCTATCGCCAATGAGGCCATCGGCAATGCGAGCACACAACAAAGACTCGATGGCACCCAGCAAAGTGAGGGTCATGATCGGCAAGGTCAAGTGCTGCAGGTTGCCCCAGCTGAACTCAGGCCATACAAAACTTGGCAATTCTGAAGGGATGCCACCGAATTTGCTGCCAATGGTTTCAACCGGCAGATTCAATCCCAGTGCAATCAAGGTGGCTGCGATGAGGGCAACGATGGAACCAGGGACGACTTGCAACATGCGTCGAAGTCCCT
>CALCBL010000306.1 GCA_937897495.1 uncultured Burkholderiales bacterium | reverse complement strand
TCTTCCGATCTAGACGAGTTCTTTGCCCGCACCAAAGTCTGGCCCATCATGCACATCATTGCAATGAAGAAGAGTGTAGTGGATGAAAATCCTTGGGTGCCGCGCAATCTGTTTAACGCTTTCCAAGAATCAAAGCGCCGCAGCATTGAGCGCCTAATGGACCCTGCTGTGTCGCGCTACCCCTTGCCGTGGTTGGCAACCTACGCTCGCAAAATGCGCGACAAATTTGAAGGCGATACGTTTCCGTATGGCATTGAAGAGAACCGCCCCACTTGGGAGTTGATGGCCAAGTACACGTTTCAACAAGGCATTGCGCACCGCGAATTTACGCCTGAGGAAATTTTCCCGCAGGGCATGATGACCAAAGTTGTGATTTAAACCTGAGAACGCGCCATGTCAAACAACTTAGAGCTTAAGCAAGAATTGGTCGACTGCATTCGCATGTTGGAATCGCAAGACATCATCGACTACAACGGACACGCTAGCATTTTGTTGCCCAACAACACCATGCTGATCAACATCGGTTCGTGCCAGCGCAGTCAACTTACAGTGAATGATATTTGCACCATTGACATGGAAGGCCAAGTCATTGAAGGGGCTGGCAAGCCACCTTTGGAGTTTCACTTGCATGCGGGCATTTACAGGGTGCGCCCTGATGTCAAAGCGGTTGTGCATGCGCACCCCAAATGGTCGACTTACCTCACCATGGCGGGCAAATCCTACTTGCCTGTTTATGGCCAGGGCTCACTGGTCTATCCTGTGCCCTTGTTAGATTCACCCAATTCCATCAACAACAAACCCATGGCTGACCGCTTGGCGGCAACATTGTCAGACCGGCCTGCGGCGCTGATGAAGTCGCATGGTGCTGTCACTGTGGGTCAAACCATCCGTGAGGCATTTGTGTTGGCCAACTACATGGAAGAGAATGCGCACCGCCAGTACATGGCGATGCAACTTGGCACACCTTATTCATTCAGCGAGCACGAAATTCAGATGTGCAAAGAGAAACTTTGGAATGAAGTTTTGTTCCAAAGATGCTGGGACCATTTCAAGGCCAAGCTGGGCGCTTGATTTAGATCAAGCTTTGCTCTAAAAGTTTTCGCAGCTCAGGGGTCACTTTGGGTTCAATGCCGAACCATGCTTTCCAACCCAAGGGGCCCTGGTGCAAAAGCATGCCCAGGCCATTCAAAGTTGCATTGCCGCGCATTCTGGCTTGCGCTAAAAAGGGTGTTTCAAGCGGCGTGTAAACAATGTCTGTGACCAAAGCATCGGTGGGTAACAGGTCGAGTTGAATGTCCAGTGCAGTTTGACCCACCATGCCTTGGCTGGTGGTATTGACCACCATGGCAGCACCTTGCATGAGGTCGGCACGGTCTGTCCACGGGTAGGCCTTGATGGGTTGGCCCAGTTCAGACATGAGGTTTTGGGCCCGTTCCAAATTACGATTCACCAAGCGAATTTTTGTTGCGCCTTCTTGAATGAGCCCTTGGCAAACGGCTCTTGAGCCGCCTCCAGCGCCAATTACCACCACAGGGCCACGGTTGGCTTGCCATTCAGGTTGAAACTCTTTGACGTTGCGTATGAAGCCCGCAGCGTCATTGTTGCTGCCAACCAAGCGGCCATCCTCTTTGACAGCCACACAGCTGATGGCGCCCATCTTTTGAGCAACGCTATCAACCTCGTCAACCATCTGCAGCGCTTTTTGCTTGTGGGGAATGGTGAGGTTGCAGCCAGAGAAGCCTAGGGCATGCAAGCCACGCAATGCGGCTTCCAAGTTGTCAGGTTGAACGGCCAGGGGAACATAGACCCCTTTGAGCTTTTCTTGTGCAAACCAGTGGTTGTGCATCAAGGGAGAGCGAGAGTGCATCACGGGCCAGCCCATGACACCCGCCATTAAAAATCGATCTTGTAGGTTCATGGGGGTGTACTATACTCAAACTCCTTTTGTTTGGGGCAAGGACCTGTGTCAATACCATGCTCTATAAATTCAAATCCAAAGTCACTGGCGATCTGATCATGTTGGAGCCAGATGCCAAGCGTCTGCTCAAAATCATGGGCCGCGAAGATCAGATCAAGGGTATTTTTCTGGCAGATCAGCTGTCTGCTGCTATTGATGCGCTTGAGTCGGCAGTTGCCCAAGAAGAAGTCGAGGGCATGAAAGATCCCAAGCAAATCAGTTTGCGTCAGCGCAGCATGCCCATGCTCAAGATGTTAAATCAATGCCTCAAGCAATCTGCAGAAGTGGTTTGGGGCGTTTGACGATTTAGAAACTGCTTGTTTTTCTGTCTATTTAGAAAACAATGGCCCCGACAATTTAAAGCCAGCTTGAATATTGCGTTTTGCAAACCAGCCTTGGTTCATTTCAAGTACAAACCGAACGGGTTTCTTTGAGCAGTGTGAGTCATCGTTCAGGGGTTTCATGTCGGCCAAGTTGACAATGCTGCCGTCATCTAATACAAATGCTGCCGTCAGTGGCAATAGCGTATTGCGCATCCAAAAACACTGGACAGCAGGCTGATCAAAAACAAAGAGCATGCCTTCGTTTTGTGGCATTTCCTTGCGCCACATGAGCCCTATTTGCCGCTGTTCAAAGTCTTGTGCCAACTGCACTTGAATCAAATGCATGCCCGCATTCAAAGTAGTTCGTTGGAGTTGGGTTTGCGGCATACCCTGTGCGCCTGCAGACAATGCAAAAGAAAAAGACAAAAGACATCCGACTAAGCATTTCCAAGCTTGGTGGTCAGGGCCAAAAGGAGGTCGAAAAAGGTGGTTCATGGGGTTGCCAAAGAGGAGGTCAGATCAACGGGATTGTGACTGATTTTGTCCTAGAATGATTTAACGGAGATTCACTTCATGTACCAACACATTCAAGTTCCAGCACAAGGCAAAAAAATCACGGTCAATGCTGATCAGACATTGAATGTGCCAGTCAATCCAATCATTCCCTTCATTGAGGGCGATGGCACCGGCATTGACATCACGCCAGTCATGATGCGGGTGGTGAATGAAGCGGTTCAAAAAGCCTACCAAGGTCAACGCAGTATTCACTGGATGGAAGTCTTTGCGGGTCAAAAGGCGACACAGCTTTATGGCCCTGATGTTTATTTGCCTGCCGAAACTTTGGCGGCTTTGAAAGAATACGTTGTTTCAATCAAAGGCCCTTTGAGTGCGCCAACCACCGGCCATATTCGGTCGCTCAATGTGGCCATCCGCCAAGAATTGGACCTTTACGCTTGTTTAAGACCCTTGCGATATTTCAAAGGAGTGCCATCACCCGTTCGTGAGCCAGAGAAAACCAATATTGCGCTTTTTCGTGAAAACTATGAAGATATTTATGCGGGCATTGAATATGCTGCGCAGAGCGAAGCGGCTCAAAAGCTCATTGCTTTTTTAACCAATGAGTTGGGTGCTCATACTATTCGTTTTCCGAATACCTCAGGAATTGGCATCAAACCTGTTTCTAGCGAAGGCACACAGCGTCTCATGCGCAAGGCCATTCAATACGCCATCGATCACGACAAACCCAGTGTCACCATTGTGCACAAGGGAAGCATCATGAAGTACACGGAAGGCGCGTTTCGCGATTGGGCTTACCAACTGGCTCAGGCAGAGTTTGCAGCAAAACTCATTGATGACGGCCCTTGGTGTCTTATTCAAAATCCTAAGACTGGCAAGAACATCACTGTCAAAGACATCGCCATGGATGCGTTCTTGCAGCAAATCCTCATGCGCCCTCAAGAGTTTTCGGTGGTGGCAACTTTGAATTTGAATGGCGACTACATCTCAGATGCCGTGTCTGCGCAAATCGGGGGTATTGGTATTGCGCCAGGCGCCAACATGTCGGACAGCGTGGCATGCTTTGAGGCCACTGTGGATGCACTGGCCAAGTTTGCAGGCAAGGACTACGTCAACCCTGGTTCTGAAATTTTGTCAGCAGAAATGATGCTTCGTTATATGGGTTGGTCAGAGGCGGCTGACATCATCATTCGAGCCATGGAAGAAGCCATTCAAAGCAAACGTGTCACCCATGATTTTGCAAAGCTCATGGAGGGCGCGTCTCAAGTGAGTTGCTCCGGATTTGGTCAAGTTGTGATTGATTTCATGTGATGTCGCCTTTGTCAGCTGAAACACTTGCCTGACATGTACGAAGAAAATCAAAACTTCGTGCCTGAATCCTTCATGATGTTGTACGTCAAGGCGGGTCAGTACAAACCCAGTTTGCCGCGCAGTGAGTTAACGCAACGCTATGAGTTGTGTGAAGACATGGCCAACTTGTTAATGGACACGGTCAGCACTCAGCAATTTCAGCTTGGCATTGCAGAAAACGATGCCCTTGAAAAATGTTGGCAGGGCTTGATCGCTGAGCCCTCTATGGTCAATCCTGAGGAGGCTTTTTGGGTGGTTTGCCGATTGGCTGAACTGTTGTCTTGGCCCATCCCTGAATCGCATTGGAATTAGTTGGCAAGTAGCACTTCTCTGCCTGATTCGGCAGACTCTATGGCGGCCTGACAAATTCGCAAGTTCTCTAGGCCCCAATCGCCGCTGTGCCAGTGTGAACCCTTTCCACGCCAAGTTTGTTCAAGCTCTGCC
>CALCBL010000305.1 GCA_937897495.1 uncultured Burkholderiales bacterium | reverse complement strand
ATAGCAAGCAATTCTGCGCGCTCCATGCCCGGGCCACGTGGACGTGAACCCACCAACAAGGCGTAGTCAGTGTCTTTGAACGCTGTCATAGGATCAGAATGGGCTTCCATGCCTGCAAGCAAGGGGAAAGCGCAATCGTCCAACTCCATCATCACGCCCTTCAGGGCTTTTTGAGCTTTTTCGTCGGGGATTTCAAGCAATTGCAAGATCACGGGCTGATCTTTGCCCAACATTTCGCCGGAGGCGATGCGGAACAACAATGCGTATCCAATTTGACCAGCGGCTCCTGTGACGGCGACGCGAACGGGCTTTTTGCTCATGGTGTGAACTCCAGATGGTGATAAGAAAACGGACTTCGCCGACCACATCCCGACATTCACTGCCGACCGGGTCGCCTGGCGTTCCAGACGGGTGCGCAAAGAAAAATGCGCACGGGCAAACAGCTTTCGAGTGTACTCGCGAAAACCCTGAAAAGTCAATTTGTCTTATGTCTTATATAAGATATCATTGCACCACTTTTTGAGCCAGCCTTTTGCCAGGGCAACTGACATGACATCTCAAGTTTTTTCTGTTGAAACCGCCGAATCGTCCGATCCTTCATCGTCTGCGCCTGCGTTCAGTCCGCTTTATCAGCAAATCAAGGGGCTGATCCTGCAAGGCCTTCAGTCAGGCGAATGGAAACCAGGGGAAGGTATTCCCAGCGAGATGGAATTGGCTGCGCGTTACAGAGTCAGTCAAGGCACCGTTCGAAAGGCCATTGATGAACTGGCCAACAACCATTTGCTGGTTCGCAGACAAGGAAAAGGCACCTTTGTGGCCACCCACGCCGAGCAACAGGTGCAATATCGATTTTTGAAGTTAATGCCCGACATGGGGCAACCCAAAAGAGATGGCCCAGCCCAGAGAAAAATCATTGATTGCAAGCGGCTTCGCGCCAATGCAGAGATAGGACGTGCATTGGCATTGCGCACAGGTGATGCCGTACTGCAAGTCCGCCGAGTTCTCTCATTTGCTGGCGCACCCACGATCCTTGAAGACCTCTGGCTACCCGGTGCGCCCTTCAAAGGACTGACGGCAGAACGCCTGAGTGACTACCATGGCCCCATGTACGCCCTGTTTGAAACAGAGTTTGGGGTGCGGATGGTGCGCGCCGAAGAAAGAATCAAGGCCGTAGTGCCGGATGACGCTCAATGCAAATTGCTCGAGATTAAATCTCACACCCCTTTGTTGAGTGTAGAAAGAACGGCCTTTACCTACAACGACACGCCCATGGAGTTGCGCAGAGGCTTTTACGTCACCTCTGCTCACCACTATCACAATGTTTTAAATTGACGCTTTGGCGACATTTAAGCTTCTTATCCCTATTGTTTTTTCATTTGTTATTGAAATTCTCATGTCAGTTTGTTGCGTTGCAATAGAATTCGCGAACACGTCCGTCAAAAACGGCTGTGAAGTTACCTAAGAGGAATTAAAAATGACCGAAGCCGCCCGAAAAAGGCCTGAATTTCGCAATATCAATGCCCTCAGCGATTTACCCAGTTACCGCCTGCCAGCAGCTGGCTGGGTGTCCATCCTGCACCGTGTGAGTGGCGCCTTGATGTTCTTGTTGATGCCCTTCATCATTTGGATGTTTGATTCTTCCATCACGTCAGAGATTTCATTTGCCAAGTTTGCCGCCGCCTTCAATGTGGGCCTTGGCTTCATTCCGGGTTGGTTCATGAAATTGGTTGCGCTGGCCATCATTTGGGCTTATTTGCACCACTTCATAGCGGGCATTCGCCACCTTTACATGGATACGTTTCACGCGGTTACCAAAGAGTTCGGCAAATCATCGGCTGTTGCCACTTTGGTTTTGAGCTTGGGTCTCACCGTCGTCCTGGCCGCCAAATTATTTGGCCTCTACTAATTAGGAACAGACCACATGTCAGTTAATCACGGTTCCAAGCGCATCACGACTGGCGCTCACTACGGCCTTCGCGACTGGTTGGCGCAACGCATCACAGCAGCTTTGATGGCCTCGTTCACTTTATTGGTCTTGGTGCAAGTCATCTTCACCAGCGGCCCTATTGGCTACGAAGAGTGGGCGGGTATTTTTGCAGCCCAGTGGATGAAGATTTTGACCTTTGTCACCATCCTTTCTTTGCTTTACCACGCTTGGATTGGCATACGCGATATTTGGATGGATTACATCAAACCCCTCGGTTTGCGTCTTTTCTTGCATGTCGCCTCCCTGATTTGGCTCATCGGCTGTGCTGGCTGGGCTGTTCAGGCCTTGTGGCTTCTTTGATGACGTTCGGTACTGATTGAAAATTAACAGACGCTGAGCCACTTCCCCTATTACAAGATTTCACACACCATGACTTACACCAAAGACAAGATCGCCACGCGTAAATTTGACGTTGTGATCGTCGGCGCCGGCGGCTCCGGCATGCGCGCCGCCTTGCAACTGTCGCGCGCTGGTTTGAACGTTGCAGTTCTTTCCAAAGTATTCCCCACCCGTTCACACACCGTGGCGGCTCAGGGCGGTATTGGTGCCGCATTGGGCAACATGTCCGACGACAACTGGCACTACCACTTCTACGACACCATCAAGGGCTCCGACTGGCTGGGCGACCAAGACGCCATCGAATTCATGTGCCGTGAAGCGCCCAAAGTTGTCTATGACTTAGAGCACATGGGCATGCCTTTCGACCGCAACCCAGACGGCACCATTTACCAGCGTCCTTTTGGCGGACACACCGCCAACTATGGCGAGAAGTCGGTTCAACGTGCTTGCGCTGCAGCTGACCGCACCGGTCATGCCATGTTGCACACCTTGTACCAGCAAAACATCAAAGCCAAAACCAGCTTCTTCGTGGAGTGGATGGCCCTCGACCTGATTCGCGATGCTGAAGGCGATGTGGTGGGTGTCACATCACTTGAAATGGAAACCGGCGACCTGCACATCTTGCACGCCAAAACTGTGCTGTTGGCCACCGGTGGTGCTGGCCGCATCTTTGCAGCGTCTACCAACGCCTTTATCAACACCGGCGACGGCTTGGGCATGGCCGCTCGCGCCGGCATTCCTTTAGAAGACATGGAATTCTGGCAGTTCCACCCCACTGGCGTAGCGGGTGCCGGCGTGTTACTGACCGAAGGCTGCCGCGGTGAAGGCGCCATTTTGCTCAACAGCAATGGCGAACGATTCATGGAACGCTACGCGCCCACTTTGAAAGACTTGGCCCCTCGCGACTTCGTGTCACGCGCCATGGACCAAGAGATCAAAGAAGGCCGCGGCTGTGGACCTAACAAAGACTATGTGATGTTGAAGCTGGACCACTTGGGTTCAGAAACCATCCACAAGCGTTTGCCTTCCGTGTACGAAATTGGCGTCAACTTTGCCAACGTCGACATCACCAAAGAACCTATTCCTGTGGTGCCCACCATTCACTATCAAATGGGCGGCATTCCGACCAACATTCACGGCCAAGTGGTCATTCAATCCGCCAGCAGCCACAATGCAGTGGTCAACGGTTTGTACGCAGTGGGCGAATGCTCCTGCGTGAGTGTTCACGGCGCCAACCGTTTGGGCACCAACTCCTTGCTCGACCTCTTGGTGTTTGGCCGTGCGGCAGGCAATCACATTGTTGATTTCGCCAGCAAAACCAAGTCACACAAAGACTTGCCCAAAGATGCTGCCGACCTGACATTGGCCCGTCTGAACCGACTTGAAGGTCGCAAAGGCGAGTACTCACAAGATGTGGCCAACGACATGCGCGCCACGATGCAAATTCATGCCGCCGTGTTCCGGACACAAGCCACCATGGACGAAGGCGTGGTGAAAATTGCTGAGATTCGCGAACGCGTCAACGCCATCGCTTTGACTGACACTTCCAAAGTATTTAACACGGCTCGCATTGAAGCCTTGGAAGTTGAAAACCTGATCGAGTGCGCCCAAGCCACCATGGTCTCTGCCGCAGCCCGCAAAGAATGCCGCGGTGCACACACCGTGAGTGACTATGAGCGTCCCGCAGACGACCCTATTACGCCATTGGGCCGTGACGATGCCAATTGGATGAAGCACACTCTGTGGCACAGCGACACCAACAGCCTGACCTACAAACCCGTCAACTTGAAGCCTCTGACCGTGGACTCTGTGCCACCCAAGGTTCGGACGTTCTAAATTCCTGAAGGTAGAAACATGACCAAACGTATTTTTGAAATCTATCGTTACGATCCAGATAAGGATGCCAAGCCTTACATGCAGAGCATTGAGGTGGAATTGGACGGCCATGAACGCATGCTGCTCGATGCGCTCATGAAGTTGAAAAAAGTGGATCCCACTTTGTCATTCAGACGCTCATGCCGTGAAGGTGTTTGCGGCTCTGACGCCATGAACATCAACGGCAAAAATGGCCTGGCTTGCCTGACCAACATGCTGACCTTGCCTGGCAAGATTGTTTTAAAGCCTCTGCCAGGCTTGCCAGTTGTGCGTGACCTGATCGTCGACATGACGCAGTTCTTCAAGCAATACAACTCCATCAAGCCTTACTTGATCAACGACACCATTCCCCCCGAAAAAGAGCGTCTGCAAAGCCCAGAAGAGCGCGAAGAACTCGATGGTTTGTATGAGTGCATTTTGTGCGCCAGTTGCTCAACCAGCTGCCCCAGCTTCTGGTGGAACCCTGACAAGTTTGTCGGCCCTGCAGGCTTGCTCCAAGCCTACCGATTCATTGCTGACAGCCGAGACCATGGCACAGCCGAACGATTAGACAATTTGGAAGACCCCTATCGCCTGTTTCGCTGCCACACCATCATGAACTGCGTAGACGTGTGCCCTAAAAATTTGAACCCCACCAAAGCCATTGGAAAAATCAAAGAAATGATGGTGCGCCGCGCCGTCTAAACTGAGATCAAGCAAAGAGACCTGCACGATGGGAGATGAACTGCTCGACACATTAGATCGCAACACCCCTTTGGGTGAGCGCGCTCTAAGCAAATTGCGTTGGCGTTGCAGACGCGGCTTGCTGGAGAACGATCTTTTCATTGAGCGTTTTTTCAATCGCTATGCACCTCAAATGACTGTGGGACAAGCTCGCGGCATGTACATTTTGATGGACTTGTCTGACAACGACTTAATGGATTTGTTCATGAAGCGCAAACCGCTTGGCGCAGAGATTGAATCTGAAGAAGTCAGTGAAGTACTGAGCTTGCTCATGGCATGATTTGGCTCGACCCAAGATGGCTGATAAAAATTTGAATAGACTGATTAACAGAGGAAATTGAATCATGAAACTTGCCGACAACAAAGCAACCCTGTCGTTCAGCAACGGCAGCCCCAGCATTGAAATGCCCGTCTACAGCGGCAGCATTGGTCCTGATGTGATCGATATTCGAAAACTGTATGGCCAAACTGGCATGTTCACTTATGACCCAGGCTTCTTGTCGACGGCCTCTTGCCAATCGGACATTACCTTCATTGATGGCGACAAAGGTGAGTTGCTCTACCGCGGCTATCCCATTGAGCAATTGGCCAACCACGGCGACTATTTGGACACTTGCTACTTGCTCTTGCATGGCGATTTGCCTGATGCGAAGCAAAGCACAGACTTTCACAAACTGGTGAACAACCACACCATGGTGAATGAGCAGATGCAATTTTTCTTGCGTGGTTTCCGACGTGATGCTCACCCCATGGCCGTAATGACTGGCTTGGTAGGTGCTCTTTCTGCTTTCTATCATGACAGCACTGACATCACCAATCCCGAGCACCGCGAAATTTCAGCCATCCGCTTGATTGCCAAATTACCGACCTTGGTGGCCATGTCCTATAAATACGGCATTGGACAGCCTTTCATGTACCCGCAGAACAGCCTGTCCTACTCCGGCAATTTCTTGCGCATGATGTTTGGCGTGCCTTGCGAAGACTACGTCGTCAATCCCGTGCTCGAGCGTGCCCTAGATCGCATCTTCATCTTGCACGCAGACCACGAGCAAAACGCATCTACATCTACGGTTCGATTGTGCGGCTCCTCTGGTACCAACCCATTCGCAGCCGTTGCAGCTGGCGTAGCATGCCTTTGGGGCCCCGCTCACGGCGGCGCGAATGAGGCCTGTTTGAAAATGTTGGACGACATCCAGAAAATGGGCGGCATCTCCAAAGTGGGCGAGTTCATGGAGCAAGTTAAAGACAAGAACTCTGGCGTCAAGCTCATGGGTTTTGGTCACCGCGTTTACAAAAACTACGATCCCCGCGCCAAACTCATGCAAGAGACTTGCAACGAAGTGCTGGCAGAACTCGGCTTGGAAAATGACCCCATGTTCAAATTGGCCAAACAAGTTGAAAAAATCGCCTTGGAAGACGACTACTTCGTGTCACGCAAGTTGTACCCTAACGTTGACTTCTACTCTGGCATCGTGCAGCGCGCCATTGGCATCCCTGTGAACCTGTTCACCGGTGTGTTCGCCTTGGCCCGCACTGTGGGCTGGATTGCCCAACTGAATGAAATGATTGGTGATCCCGAGTACAAAATCGGCCGTCCCCGTCAGCTGTTTACGGGCTCACCCCGCCGTAACGTGCCAGGCGCAAAATAAGCTTCTCGCCTCTCTTAAAAGCCCGCGCGATCCGCGGGCTTTTTTCATTCATTTTCTATTTTGAGTTTTTGAATTTCTAAGTTTTCAATGCAACTAGAACTTCGTCCAGCATTTTCTTAGCATCGCCAAACAACATGCGGTTGTTGTCTTTGTAGAAAAGTGGGTTGTCAACACCTGCGTAACCACTGGCCATTGAACGTTTCATGACGATGCTTGTGCGCGCCTTCCAAACTTCAAGCACAGGCATACCAGCAATAGGGCTTGTAGGGTCGTCTTGAGCCGCTGGGTTCACGATGTCGTTGGCACCGATCACGATGGCCACGTCTGTGTCTGGAAAGTCTTCGTTCAATTCATCCATTTCCATCACGATGTCGTAAGGCACCCTGGCCTCAGCCAACAACACGTTCATGTGGCCAGGCATCCGTCCCGCCACAGGGTGGATACCAAAGCGCACGTTCACGCCTTTATCGCGCAAGGCACGGGTAATCTCAAAAACGGTGTGCTGTGCCTGTGCCACGGCCATGCCATAGCCAGGCACAATGATCACGTTCTTGGCATCACGCAACAGCTCTGCAGTCTCGCCAGCCAAGATAGGGCTCACCTCACCGACCGGCTCGGCAGTTGCACCGCCAGCAGGCTTGGGCGCTGCAGCAGTAGTACCAAAGCCGCCAGCAATCACACTGATGAAACTGCGGTTCATGGCGTTGCACATGATGTAGGACAGAATTGCGCCGCTTGAACCCACCAAAGCACCCACCACAATCAACAAATCGTTGCTCAACATAAAGCCCGTGGCGGCAGCTGCCCAACCTGAATAGCTGTTCAGCATTGAAACCACCACCGGCATGTCGGCGCCACCAATGGCCATGACCATGTGGATGCCAAACAAAAGCGCAATCGCGCTCATCACGAACAGGGGGAACATGCCTTGTTCGATGGACTCTGCTTGCAAGAACATGCGGCCAAAATAAACTACCGCCAGCAAACCGGCCAAATTGATCCAGTGGCGCGCAGGCAGCAACAAGGGACTACCGCCAATGCGGCCCGACAACTTACCAAACGCCGCCACCGAACCAGAGAAAGTAACCGCACCAATGAAGATGCCAATGTAGATTTCCATCGAGTGAATGGCGTGTGCCGCGCCTTCAAAGCCTTTTGTTGCTTCGGGATCGACGTAGGTGGCATAACCGACCAACACTGCAGCCATGCCGACCATGCTGTGCATGAGCGCAACCAATTCGGGCATTTGCGTCATTTGCACTGAGCGTGCTGCGTACAAGCCAATGGCACCGCCAACGACCAAACTACCCACAATCCAAGGCATGCCTGCGGATGTGACTTGGGGGCCAAGTACGGTGGCTAAAACTGCCAAAGTCATGCCGATCATGCCGTAGAGGTTGCCACGACGTGCGGTTTCCTGGTTGGACAATCCGCCTAAGCTAAGGATGAAGAGAATGGTTGCGCCAATGTAAGCAACCGTAGACAAGTTAGAGCTCATGAATTAGTTCTTCCTGATTATTTTCTGAACATCGCCAGCATGCGCTGAGTGACCGCAAAGCCGCCAAACATGTTGATGGCAGTGAGCACCAAGGCAAGAGATGCCAACACAATGATGAGTGTGTTGGGACGCGCTGCAGCGTTGGCAATCGGTGAGATTTGGACCAACGCGCCAATGGCAATGATGGAGCTGATGGCATTGGTCACGCTCATCAAGGGCGTGTGCAGGGCAGGCTTGACGTTCCAAACCACCATGTAACCGACAAAACAGGCAAGTACAAACACCGTGAAGTGCGACAGGAATGCGGCCGGTGCATATGCGCCCACCAAGGCAAACAAAACAGCGGCAACACCAGCAACGATGGCCAGCTGGCCCGCGGGCATTGGGCCAGAAGGCTCGCCATGGCCATGGCCTTTTTTGGCAGCTGGCGCAGCGGCTGGCTTGGGCGCAGGTTTGGCCGCTACAACCAAGGGAGGTGCGGGCCAAGTGATGGCACCTTCTTTGATGACAGTCAGTCCGCGAATGGCATCGTCTTCCATGTTGACGTTGATCACGCCATCTTTGGTTTTGCAAAGCTCTTCTGTCAGGCGAAACAGGTTGGTGCCGTAAAGGGTAGACGACTGGCGCGCCATACGAGAAGCCAAGTCGGTGTAGCCCACAATGGTGACGCCGTGTTTGACCACAGCTTTACCAGGCTCGGTTAACTCGCAGTTACCGCCCTGCTCGGCTGCCATGTCAACAATAACGCTACCGGGCTTCATGTTGCGTACCATTTCGGCTGTGATCAGCTTGGGGGCGGGCTTGCCAGGAATGAGCGCAGTGGTAATGATGATGTCGCACTCTTTGGTTTGCTGCGCATACATCTCGCGCTGTGCAGCCTGAAAGCCCTCGCTCATCACTTTGGCATAACCGCCGCCGCCAGAGCCTTCTTCTTCATAGTTCACCTTGACGAACTCGCCACCGAGCGAAACCACTTGATCGGCGACTTCGGCGCGTGTGTCGTTAGCGCGAACGATGGCGCCCAAGCTGGCTGCCGCGCCAATGGCAGCCAAACCCGCTACGCCAGCACCTGCAATGAAAACCTTGGCCGGAGGCACTTTGCCCGCAGCTGTAATTTGGCCGTTAAAAAAGCGACCAAAAGCACCCGCTGCTTCGACCACAGCGCGGTAGCCACTCACACCCGCCATAGAGGTCAGTGCGTCCATTTTTTGAGCTCGGCTGAGCGTGCGCGGCAAAGCGTCAATGGACAGCGCGGTGACTTTTTTGGCAGCCAGTTGCTGCATCAGATCGGGGTTTTGAGCGGGCCACAAGAAACCAATGAGGGTCTGGCCTTCGTG
>CALCBL010000304.1 GCA_937897495.1 uncultured Burkholderiales bacterium | reverse complement strand
GAATCAAATTGGGGCCAATTTGATGTGCTGGTCAACAATGCTGCCATTCGCCGCGAAGCACCCCTAGAGCAAGTGTCGGTAGAAGATTGGCGCAACACCTTGGCGGTGGTGCTCGATGGCGCCTTTTATTGCAGTCAAGCCGCGCTGCCCCTGCTGCGCCTGTCGCCCATGGGTGCCGTCATCAACATTGGCGGCCTGACGGCGCACACGGGCGCCAAGAACCGCCCGCACGTGGTCACCGCCAAATCGGGCTTGGTGGGTTTGACGCGCGCATTGGCTCATGACTTAGCGCCTGGCATCACGGTTAACTGTGTGTCGCCCGGCATGATTTCAACCCAGCGCAACAGTGGCTCTGTGTCTGCTCAGCCTAACCACCATGCTACGCGCCACCCCTTGATAGACCGCCGCGGCACGGCCGAAGAAGTGGCTGCCATGGTCACTTTTTTGGCCAGTGATCAAGCCAGGTTCGTCACAGGGCAGGTCATGCATGTGAACGGCGGCACTTACTTGGGTTCTTGATGTTGCTCGATTGGAATCGATGGGGCCGACTCGCGCTCACTGTTGGCTTTGCTGTCTTGGGTGGTTGGTGTGCACTTTATGTGCATGTGCCTCTGCCTTGGGTCTTAGGCCCCATGGTGGCCGTGGCGTGTGTCAGCATGGCCAATCAGGTTTACAAGCAACCTGTGCTGGCGCGCAAGTCGGCACAAATTTACATTGGTGCTTCCATTGGTTTGTATTTCACGCCTGCAGTTTTACAACTCATTGGCGGCTTGGCACCTTGGATGGTGTTGGGTGCGTTTGTGGGCATTTTCATGTCGGTGATGTCGGCCCGTGTTTTGCAAAAACTGGCCAACGTCGATGGCCCTACAGCCATTTATTCAGTGGCATTGGGCGCATCTTCTGAGATGTCGGTGCAGGCTCAACGTGCCGGCGCTGATGGCGCGGTGGTAGCCTCCGCCCACGCGGTTCGCATCATGATGGTCACCTCGACCGCTTCCTACATTGCTTGGGCCAGTGGCGCTACGCCTATCATGCCCACGCCTGGCATTGGGGTGCTCAGTTGGCCCATGTCAGTGGGCCTCTTGGTCACAGCCACTTTCACAGGCTGGTGCTTTCAAAAACTGAAAATGCCCAACCCATGGGTCTTGGGCGCCTTGCTCATTGCAGCCATTTGTGCCAACCATGAAGTCACAGGCCGCTTGCCCGACTTGGGATTGATTGCGGCGCAAATTGTCATTGGTTGGGGCTTGGGCCAACACATCAACCGCGCGTTTTTTACCCGTGCACCGCGCACCTTGGCCTCGGTGGCTGTTGTCACCTTGGGCATTTTGGCGGTGTGCATGGTGGCGGCATGGTTTATTTCCAAAGGCGCTGATGTGGCCGTGATGACCGCCTTCTTGTCGATGGCGCCGGGCGGCATGACCGAGATGGGCATCTTGTCCAAGGCCTTTGGCTTGGGCGCGCCCATCGTCACGGCGTTTCACTTAACGCGCATTTTGACCACCATCTTTTTGACCAAACCGGTTTCTGAAAAGATGATGTCGAGTGGCTGGGTCAAACCTTGAACGGCGCTGCGGTCTGAACCGACCGAGCCCTGTGAGAATAGTTCGTTCTCGCATGGTGAACGGCGGTTCTCTATGCTTGACAGACCGGCCCGTTTCACCGAAAGTTAGTCGCCAACCATAGACTCTTTTGTTTGAAGGATTTGAACTTGAAACGCTTTTCTTTGATTCTCGAAATCATGCCTAGAAATTTTCGCGCCAGTGCTGCAAGCTTGCTAGGTTTGGCCGCAGGCGTGATCACTTGTTTGGGATCGGGCACAGCCATGGCCGATGCTGTCTGGCCACAGCGCGCAGTCAAGATCGTGGTGCCTTACGCTGCTGGCGGCAGCTCGGATACGCTGGTCCGGCTCATTTCTGTGGG
>CALCBL010000303.1 GCA_937897495.1 uncultured Burkholderiales bacterium | reverse complement strand
CAGCAAGTTGGCAATGACATTGCGGTGCAAGAGCACGGCACCTTTGGACACGCCCGTGGTGCCGCCGGTGTACTGAAGTACGGCAATGTCGTCGCTTGTGACCACTGGTTTGACAAATGTGGAGCGCTCTCCGAGACTCAATGCTTGATTGAATTTGACGGCACCAGGCAAGTCAAAGTCTGGCACCAAGTCCTTCACATTGCGAACCACAAAGTTCACCAAAGCCCCTTTGGGCATGCTGAGCATGTCGCCCATGGCACACAGCACCACGTGATTGATTTGAGTTTCTGCGATGCACTTTTGCAGTGTGACTGCAAAGTTTTCGATGATCACAATGGCTTTGGCGCCAGAGTCTTTGAGTTGGTGCTCAAGCTCTCGCGGGGTGTACAAGGGGTTCACATTGACCACCACCAAACCCGCACGCAAAATGGCGGCCACTGCCACAGGGTACTGCGGCACGTTGGGCATCATGATGGCAACGCGGTCGCCTTTTTCTAAGCCCAAGGATTGGAAATAAGCGGCCAGCGCTTGGCTTTTAACATCAGTCTGCGCGTAGCTGATGTCTTGCCCCATGAAACTGTAAGCCGTTCGGTTGGCGTATTTGGCAAAGCTGTCTGCCATCAAGCCCACCAAAGACTGGTACTGAGAAGCGTCTATGTCAGCCGGAACGCCCTCAGGGTAACTGCCCAACCAAACGCGTTCTTCAATCATGACTCGATCGCTTTCACCAAATTTTCCAACATTTCAGGGCTGTGTGCTGACTTTTTCGCCCGCAGCAACTTGGTCCAAGCGAGCCTCCTCTGCAAGCACTTTGGCCACATAGCCCGTGTCACTTTGCAAGGCGTCGCCCCCTAAGTAGAAAAGCAGGCCATCCTCTACCACCCCGCCCTTCATGCGAATGTATTCTTGAAGTACCTGGGTGCCAACACGCATGTTGGTGAGCGGGTCAAATGCAGCCAATTTGCCACCATATTTGTCATATTTTTTGACATGAATCTCTGTCATGACCTGCATCAAACCCTGCGCTCCCGCTTGGCTTTGAATGTAAGGATGAAAGCTCGATTCGATGGCCATCACGGCCAAAAGCATATGCGGCTTGATCTTGGTGGACTCCGAAAGCACATAGGCCTCGGCCACGAGGGCCGCAATGGGCTCGGGCGCAACTCTGTACTTGCTGGCCAGCC
>CALCBL010000302.1 GCA_937897495.1 uncultured Burkholderiales bacterium | reverse complement strand
GCCAAACCAGTTTAGCTTGCGATTGTCCTTGCAAGCGCTTCAAATAAAACCATCTATTACCAGCCGTTCGTTGGATGCTTGATACGACGGCTCCCGCTACCAAGTCTTTTTCTTTGAGGCTATTGAATACAGTTTGGCGACCCGGCAAACGTTTCAATATGGCATCGGTTGCATCGGCCTGTCCACGCATCCAGGTCACGACCGAAGGGTCTTTAACCTGTTCCAGAAAACGATAAGGATCATCGACTGTCTTGCCCCAGTAAGTATCTTGCACGTTCTGCACTGGCAAGGGAGCGGGCACATCGACGCCAGCAAATCGATAAGGAGATGTGGTTTGCGCATTTGTCGGTAACGCTAAAAAAGCGGCTGACAACAAGCAAGCTAGCATGGAATATTTGCGCATAACTTAGTATTTCGAAAATTGATGGACTAAGCAATCAAAGGTCAATTGCCCATGGCCGCTGAAATCCTAGCCTCAAGCTGCAACGTCTCCTCAGCCCTAAATCCAGAATGCACAAACAACACCCGCCCCTCTGGACTCACCAACATCGAAGTTGGCATGGTTTTAATGGCTAACTTTTTTGCAGACTCACCTTGCGGGTCATAGGCAATGGTGAACTGAGCGGGTGTGTGCGACAAAAACTTGTCTGCATCCGCGCGCTTAGCGTCAACGTTCACAGCCACCACTTTCAAACCCTTTGGTCCCAACTTGGCCTGCAATGCATTCATCCAAGGAAAAGATTGGCGGCAAGGGCCACACCACGATGCCCAGTAGTCGATGTAAATGTATTGGCCCTTGGTTTTTTGAACTTCAGCCAAACCCAAATCAGGCAACGGCTTTCCTGCCTCAACTGCCCAAACTGGACTGGCCTGAATGAGCAAAGCGATTAACGCCATATGGAATAACTTCAAGTTCATAAGCATCAGTTTAATGCAGCTTGTGTTTCTTGTCGCAAATGCACTTTACCTGTGTGATCAATGGCAAAAAAATCAAAGCCTGTTGCTTGTAAAAACGCCAGGCCATCTGCCTCCTTCAACATCACCATGGTCGTTGTGCAACCCGACACCACCGTTGCAGGCGACGTGACACTCACTGAGCGCCAGTAGCTGACGGGCATACCCGTTTTAGGATTCAAAACATGACAGTAGCGCTGCCCATTCAATTCAAAATAGCGCTCGTAATCGCCACTGGTGGCCAAGCCGCCCTGCGTGATTGGCAGGGTGGCCACGACCTGATCACGCGCACGCGGATCTTGAATGCCAATCATCCAAGGCTCACCCGTAGGCTTTGGCCCGAGAAAGCGCATGTCGCCAGCCAAATTCACGTAGCCATGGGTCACACCTTTTTCTTTGAGAACCTGTGCTGCACGATCGGCAGCATACTCTTTGCCAAAGCCGCCCAAGTCTACTTCCATGCCAGCCAAAGGCAAGGCAATGCTCTGGTCTTGCAACACCACATTTTGCCAACCAACGAGCGGTAACAAAGCCTCTAACTTTTGAGAAGTCGGCACTTCTGGCTTTTTAAAATCCCAGGCCTGTCTGAGCACCCCCGAGGTGATGTCAAACAAGCCATCGCTTTTATCAAAGAGCTGGGTAGCAAACTGAAACAAAGCCCAAGTTTCATCGTCGCATTGCAAAGCACCGCGCCCTGCCTGTTGATTGATTTTCGCAATGATGGAATCGGTGGTGTAGCGCGAATATTTGCGTTCAATACGCAGTACTTCATCAATGGCCAACTTGGCCATCGACTCGGCCTCGTTTTGAGTATGAGATGCCAATACCACTTCACAAGCGCTGCCCATCGCCTTAAAAGGCAGGCGATGAATTTGCAATGGCAATGCTTTAGACACCATTAGAAAGAGCGCGTGATACCCACTTGAAGATTGCGCGCATAAAACGGCGCCAAGCCTTTGCTGCCGTTACCCGACAAAATCCAAATGCCCTTCTGGCCATATTGCTCCAACTTCACATCGACCTTGGTGTCAAGGTTAAGTTGCTTGGTGAGTTTCATACCCAAGGTTAAACCACCAAAAGCACTCATGCGTTGGTCCTCTGAAAAGTACTTTGCATTGGCCGGCGGACTGGGAGGAAAAGGCGATATGGAAGGATCGACCTCTACATAAAACTTGGCCGCAGTTTGAGAGTAATAACGCACTGCAGGCGCAGCACTCCAGCCATTTCCGATTTGCTGCACCCACTCAGCATCCAAGGTGTGCGAGCGAATACCCCAGCTGTCGGTGTAGTAACGATAGGCCAAACGAGAGGTGGCGTTCAAATCATTGAAGTAATGGTTCCAGCGTGTCTGAAACTTTTGTTGCGTGCGATCTCTGGGCCGTTCGTCGTAAATTTTATAGGGATCAGAAAAATATCCCTGACCTTTGTAGTAACCCATGTTGAATTGCACGATGTCGTTCATCGTGACCACTTGTGTAACCCCTAACAACACCTCACTGCTGCGCTTGGTCTCATTCAAAACAATTTGATTGGCTGGATTGATTTGATCGCGGTTGATGGCAATGCCGGCTGTCCAAGTGGTATTTTTATTCTCCGAGGAACGCGTCGCAAGCAAGGAAGCGGCGCGAGATACGTAATCGTTTTCACCAGAATGACTCATGCCCACCGTCAAGGTGCCGTTTGGCAAATAGCGGGTGACTGACGTATCAACTGCCCGACGAAAATCTTTCAAATAAGACAAAGCCTGCGTGTGATACGCCGGTGATGCGCCAGAAATGGCGTCGGTAATGAGCGTACCCGACATTGACCATTCGGAGTTGAGTGGCACGACCAAACTGCTCGAAGTGGCTTTGACAAGAATTCGCTCGTCATATGCTGAAGCGCCCGACTTGCTGTCAGCCCGCCCATAAACGCCTAGCGCGTCACTGGATGTTTGCTGACTTTCTTTGTAGTTCAAGTATTTGAAACTGAGTGTGCCTTTTTCAGGTGCACTCTCGGCATGTGCTGTGCTGATGACGCAAGGCAAAGCCATGGCGGCACTGAGCAGCGCAGCGCCCAGTTCGGTGTGATGTTTAGTTGCAACCACAACCACCTCCGCCTAAACCCGAACCACCGGCCGATGCTTCCTTGCTGGTGTAAATGTGTTCTCGGTAACCTCGCTCTAGGGGATCGTCATCAAAGGTCATTTCTGGCTTTGCCAAGTTGCCCTTCTGCCACGGCTCAACCGTTTGAACGACCGAGCAGCCTTGCAATGCCAGCAGGACAAAGACCCACATCGCTAAAACTCTCATGCGCCAATCCCTCTTGATGAATTGGGGGCAGAGTAACATTAATTGACATGATTGGCTGGCGAAAATACAGCAAAAAAAAGCCGCTGACCCAAAGATCAACGGCTTTTTAAACTAGCTGGCGGAATCGGAGAGATTCGAACTCTCGATAAGGCTCTACACCCTATACTCCCTTAGCAGGGGAGCACCTTCGGCCACTCGGTCACGATTCCAGCACTCAAAAATTATATCAGGCTTGGTCTAAATCAAAGGCTTTGTGCAAGGCCCGCACCGCCAATTCCATGTATTTCTCGTCAATTACCACAGAGGTTTTAATTTCGGACGTAGAAATCATCTGAATGTTGATGCCCTCTTCGCTCAAAGACCTGAACATTTTGCTGGCAATTCCCACGTGGCTTCTCATGCCAATGCCCACGATCGACACTTTGCAAATTTTGGCATCGCCGATGACTTCGCTGGCGCCCAAAGACGGCAACACTTTTTCCTTCAGAAGGTCCATGGTGCGCGCAAAATCATTGCGGTGCACTGTGAAGCTGAAGTCGGTTTTGCCATCTTTGCTCAAGTTTTGAATGATCACGTCAACTTCAATGTTGGCGTCGGCCACTGCTCCCAAAATTTGGTAAGCAATGCCAGGTTTGTCGGGCACGCCCAACACAGAAATTTTGGCTTCATCGCGGTTAAACGCAATGCCGGAGACTACGGCTTGTTCCATTTTTTCGTCTTCCTCAAAAGTGATCAGCGTGCCAGACTTGGCTTCTTCATGAATGTCGATGTCCCAAGGTGTGAAGCTAGACAGCACACGCATAGGGACTTTGTATTTGCCCGCAAATTCAACAGAGCGAATTTGCAAAACTTTGGAACCAAGGGATGCCATTTCCAGCATCTCTTCAAAGCTCACTGTTTTCAAGCGACGGGCCTCAGGCACCACGCGGGGGTCGGTGGTGTAGACGCCATCCACGTCGGTGTAAATCAGGCACTCGTCGGCTTTCATGGCGGCAGCTACGGCGACGGCAGAGGTGTCTGAACCGCCACGACCCAAGGTGGTGATATGGCCATCTGGGTCTACACCTTGGAAGCCCGTCACGATGACCACACGGCCAGCCGCTAAGTCTTTGCGAACACGCACATCGTCAATTGATTCAATGCGGGCCTTGGTGAAAGCGCTGTTGGTCTTGATGGGCACTTGCCAGCCGGCATAGCTGACCGATTCCATGCCCTCAGACTGCAAAGCGATGGCAAGCAATGCCGAAGAAGCTTGCTCACCGGTTGAAGCCAACATGTCGAGTTCGCGGTCGTAGGCTGTGTCTGTTTTGGCGGGCGCCAATTCTTTGGCCAAGCCCAACAGGCGATTGGTTTCGCCGCTCATGGCGCTTGGCACCACCACCATTTGGTGGCCAGCCCTGGCCCATTTGGCGACGCGTTTGGCCACATTTCGAATGCGCTCTGTTGAGCCCATCGATGTGCCGCCGTATTTGTGAACGATCAGTGCCATTTTTAGAAGTTATAAAAGGGAAATTTCAGCAAAACCTGTCGATTGTACTCGGGAGAACCCTAGCTTAGGAGAGATTGAAGCGGCTAATCAGAACAGGTCCAGGTCAAAACCTGACCCTCTCTAAGCGCATACCCCCGCCCCACCTTCAATCGCAACTGGTGGCCCCGCGTGGTGCAGGCCGCAATTTGCGACAACAACTCACTCATTTGCACGGCGCTGGGCGTGGTTTGGTGGTGCACCTTCAGCCAATGCCGAAGCACCAAAGACTGCCTGGCAGAACTAAGTTGCTGCAAGGCCTTGATGTTTAGCCCACCTGAAGCCATCAGGCTAGACAAATCGGCCGCAGCCAGCTCGTTCAAAATTTCTTGTGCTTCTGCTGCGTGCGAAGCACTCCTTGAAAAGGTGTCTCTGAATTGGGGAAAAGCTCGCTCCAAAGCAGGCAACAGTTGCGCACGAATGCGGTTGCGGGTAAATTGCTCGTCTTGGTTGGTGGGGTCTTCTACCCACGTCACTTGAGCATGCGTGAGGTATTCACGCAACTTTGAGCCAGGCACACTTAACAAAGGCCGATGCCATTGCAAACCATCTCGCATCCATTTAGAAGGCATGCTGGCCAAGCCCGGCAATCCAGCACCACGCGACAGCGCCAGCAACAAGGTTTCGACTTGATCATCAGCATGCTGTGCCACTGCGATGTCTTTCACCCCCTGCAATGAAGGATGCGCGTGAACAGCTTCACTAAGAGCCGCATAGCGCGCCTTTCTGGCAGCGTCTTCTGGGCTCTGACCTGCTTCGTTTTTGGCATTGACTTTGCAAAGCACCAAGGGAACTTGCAGTTGTTCACACAAAGCTTGGCAGTGGCTAGCAAAGCCATCGGCCGCCGCTTGCAAACCATGGTGAATGTGTATGGCCCTC
>CALCBL010000301.1 GCA_937897495.1 uncultured Burkholderiales bacterium | reverse complement strand
AAATTCGCGATCGCACCAAGGACGTGATTAAAACCGGTGGTGAGTGGATTAGCTCTATTGATTTGGAAAATGCAGCTGTCGCGCATCCTGCTGTGGCCATGGCAGCCGTCATAGGCGTGAAGCATCCCAAGTGGGATGAGCGTCCGTTGATGTTTGTGGTGCGCAAGCCTGGGCAGGCAGTCGAGAAAGAAGAGATCTTATCTTTCCTCGAAGGCCGTGTTGCCAAGTGGTGGGTGCCAGACGATGTGATCTTTTTAGAATCCTTGCCCGTGGGGGGCACAGGCAAGGTTCAAAAGGGTGACTTGCGTAAAACCTACGGCGGCGTGTTCAGTTAAACGCCTGAGTGCCTCAATGGCTTGACTTTTGCCAAGCCAACACAAATTGCCGTTGCGCTTCAGTCTCTGGTGTGTGCGGCTCTTCAAAGCGTTTGTCCATGGACTGCCACTTTTGCAACAGCAGTGTTAAAGCCTGCTCGTTATCTAGACCTTGCTCAGTGAGCCATGTAGCCGCCACAGTGCCTGTTCTGCCAATGCCACCTTTGCAATGCACATACACCTTGCCACCTTGGTTGAGTGCAGATTGAATGCTTTGCAAAATGCTTTGCATTTGCAGCGGGCTGGGTACACCAAAATCTGCAATAGGGTGGTTGATGCGAACAGCACCGTCTGGAGCTTGGTAGGGCTTGACTGGATCGGCAGCTGATGTGAGATCAATGAAGTGAGTAATGCCCGCTAACGCAAAGAGTTGCAATTTTTCAGGCAATTGCTCATCGCCGTCCTTTGCGGGGTGCTCACCCGCCAACACGCGGCCTGCCCACAGCCAATAAGTATTGCCGTGAGGGCGGGGCAGTGCATCACCCCGTGGGTCTAAAAAAGAAAGCCCGCCGGCAGGGCCAGCGGGCTTTGAGTTCGGGGTCATCAGTGCGCCAGAATTTTGGACAAGAAATCTTTTGTGCGGTCGTTCTTGGGATTGGCAAAAAACTCGGCTGCAGTATTTTGCTCAACAATTTGGCCTTCGTCCATGAAGATCACGCGGTCTGCCACAGAGCGGGCAAAACCCATTTCGTGGGTAACGCAAATCATGGTGATGCCTTGGTTGGCCAATTCCACCATGACATCCAACACTTCATTGATCATCTCGGGGTCGAGGGCTGAAGTGGGCTCGTCGAACAACATGATTTTGGGTGTAAGACAAAGCGAGCGCGCAATGGCCACGCGTTGCTGCTGTCCGCCAGACAATTGCAACGGATACTTCAGTGCTTGCTCTGAGATGCGCACACGCTTGAGTTGTTGCATGGCACGCTCTTCAGCCTCAGCCTTGGGCATGTTGCCCACCCACATAGGGGCCAGTGTGAGGTTTTCCAACACGGTAAGGTGCGGGAATAAATTGAACTGCTGGAACACCATGCCCACTTGGCGCCTCACAGCTTCAATCGATTTGACATCGTCTGTGAGTTCTGTGCCGTCCACTTTGAGAACGCCAGATTGGTGCTCTTCAAGGCGGTTGACGCAGCGAATCAGTGTACTTTTGCCAGAGCCTGAAGGACCGCACACCACAATGCGCTCGCCCTTGGCCACAGACAAATCAATGTCGCGCAACACATGGAAATCGCCGAACCATTTGTTGACTTTAGAAAATTCGATGATGGGACTTGAGGTACTCACTTCACTGTCTCCGTGTTCCAGTATTCAGATGGGATTCCAGCCATTGGCTGTAGCGTGACATGGCAAAGCATGCAATGAAATAAATGCCAGCCACAAACAGCTGACCTTCAATGAAGAACTTGCGCCAATCGGCATCGCCCAGTGCCAATTGCACTGCGCCAGTGAGGTCGTACAAGCTCACAATGGTGACCAGCGATGTGTCCTTGAAGGCACCAATGAAGGTGTTCACAATGGCGGGTACGACCAAGCGCAAAGCTTGTGGCAACACAATTTTGCGTTGAATTTGCCAGTACGTCATGCCCAAAGAATGAGCGGCTTCCACTTGACCCTTGGGCAGTGCCTGCAAACCACCTCGAATCGTTTCGGCAAGGTAAGCGGCAGTGAACAAAGTCATGCCAATCAGGACACGAGCCAACACATCAATCTTGGTGCCTTGCGGCATGAACAATGGCAAGATGAAAGAGGCCATGAACAACACAGAAATAAGCGGTACGCCACGCACAAACTCAACAAAGATGACGCACAAGGTGCGAATGGCGGGCAGGTTGGACTGCCTGCCAAGCGCCAACAAAATGGCCAAAGGAAATGCAAGCACCAAGCTCACACTGGCCAACAACAAGGTGAGAGGCAAGCCGCCCCAGCGATCTGTTTCAACAGGTGTCAGGCCAGCAAACCCGCCCAACATGAGCGCAAAGAAAAACGCATAGACCGCCACCCAAGCCACAACCAGGGCAGGCCGCCAAAACGTTTTCAAACAAGAGACCACCAATAAAAAGACCACTGCGGCACTGGCAACCAAGGGGCGCCATTGCTCTTCAAAGGGGTAGCGTCCAAACAAAATGAGACGACCTTTTTCGGCCACCACACCCCAGCAGGCACCTAAGCCGTAAGCTGCCCGGCAAGCCGCGTTGTCGGCATCGGGAATGGCGTACCAGATGGCCCAATTGAAGATGGGTGGAATGGCCCAAACCAACATGGCCACAAAAACGACCGTTAACAAGCTGTTAACAGGGCCGTCGAAAAAGCCACGCTGAATCCAAGCCATGAGTCCCGTTTCATTGACAGGCGGTCGACGCGCTGCGATGGGCTCGAAATGTTGTTGATAACCGGTGCTGCTCATCATCGGTCCTTAATGCGCATACGGCGGTTGAAAATGTTCATGATGGCCGAGGTGATCAAACTCAAACTCAAATAAATCAACATGACCAATGCAATGCACTCAATGGCACGACCTGTTTGATTCAAGGCCGTAGAACTGATAGACACTAAATCTGGATAGCCAACGGCCACAGCCAATGACGAGTTTTTGATCAAATTGAGGTACTGACTGGTGAGCGGTGGAATGATGACGCGCATGGCTTGCGGCAACTGAATGAGGCGCAACTCTTGTGTGCGCTTCAGGCCTAATGCCACAGCCGCTTCGTGCTGGCCAAATGATACAGATTGAATGCCCGCACGAACCACTTCTGCAATGTAACCAGAGGTGTAGACCGTGAGTCCAACCAGCAAGGTCAGGTATTCGGGTGTGACAGAGCCACCGCCCACCACACTGATTTCTGTAATTTCGGGTATGTCAAGTTCACTTGGGACGCCACCTGCCAACCAGCCGATAACGCCGCACACAATGAACAAACCCAAGCCAGGTAAAAAGCTGGCCTTGACCTGGCCGGTCGCTTCAAATTGCTGTTTGACGTGGCGTGACCAAAATTTCCAAGCACCGATGCCTACACACAAACCAATGAGCGTGCCCCAATGTCCAGGTGCCCAAACGGGCAGAGGGTATTGCAATCCATTCTTGCTGAAGAACACCCCTGCAAGAGGTTTTAAAGGCTCTTCAATGGGAGGCAACAACTCGGTCATGGCAAAGTACCACATGAACAGTTGCAGCAGCAAAGGAATGTTGCGGGTAATTTCAACAAAGCTTGCGCACAAGGTTTTGACCAAGGTATTTTGGGTGAGTCGGCCAATGCCAATCATGGTGCCCAAGATGGTAGCCAAGACCAACCCGACCAAGGCAACACGCAGCGTGTTGCTCAGGCCGACCAGGTAAGCCACGATGTAATTTTGTGACGAGTCAAACTCAATCAGACTCTCGCCAATGCCAAATCCGGCAGGCTGTAAGAAAAAATCAAAACCACTTTGAATGCCCCGTGCGCGCATGTTGGCGAACGTATTGGACATCAAGTAGCCCACGGCAATGGTCAACCCAACTATGGCTAGGATTTGATAGACCAGTCCGCGAAAGGCTTGGCTGCGCCAAGACCATTGTCGTTTGGGAGGAGGAGGGGTGCTCATGAGAATAGACCGGCCCGCACGAGGCGGGCCGGAAGTCTTTGTGAAAAGCCGAAATTAACGTACGGGAGGTGCGTACATCAAGCCGCCTTTGTTCCACTGGTTGTTCAAACCACGTGGCAATTTCAAAGTGGACTTAGGACCGACATTGCGCTCAAACATTTCGCCGTAGTTGCCCACAGCTTTAATGGCGCGGTAAGCCCACTCTTTGTCCAAGCCAAGCAATTTGCCGGTGTCTTCAGATGTGCCCAAGATACGCTGAATCACAGGGTCTGTGCTGCTGCTTTTCATTTGGTCTACGTTGGCTTGTGTGATGCCATACTCTTCAGCTTCGATCAAAGCGTAAGCCACCCATTTCACAATGGCGAAGAACTCGTCATCACCACGGCGCACGCTTGGGCCAAGGGGTTCTTTAGAGATTAAGTCTGGCAAGATCAGGTGATCATCAGGATTTGAAGCTTCTTTGTTGCGCACAGAAGCCAAACCTGAAGCGTCTGTGGTGTAAGCCTGGCAACGACCAGCGAAGTAAGCCTTGTTGGTGGCTTCTTGCGTGTCAAACACCACGGGCTTCATGTTGAGCTTCATGACCTTGGAGTAGTCATTCAAATTCTTTTCAGTGGTGGTGCCAGATTGCACGCACACTGTGGCGCCTTTGAGCTTGGTAGCGCTGGTAATTTTTGACTTTTTAGGAACCATGAAGCCTTGGCCGTCATAGTAAGTCACGCCTGTGAAATGCAAGCCCAAAGAGGCATCACGGCTCAAAGTCCAAGTGGAGTTGCGTGACAACACGTCAATTTCACCGGCTTGCAACACAGCAAAACGCTGAGCAGCGTTTAAAGGTGTGTATTTCACTTTGAGAGGGTCGTTCAAAAGAGTGGCGGCCACAGCGCGGCAAACATCCACATCCAGACCAGCCCAAACACCTTGGCTGTCTGCAGCAGAGAAGCCAGGCAAGCTGGGGTTCACACCGCAGTTCAAAGTACCGCGTGCTTTGATGGCATCAATGGTTTTGCCAGCAAAAGCGGGGGTTGCCAATGAGCCGAGCAATGCCAAAGCGGCAGTTGCCAGCAAAGGGCGTTGGATCAGTTTGCGAAGGGATTTCATGAATTAGCTCCGAAATTAAGAAAAGCACATTTTGCATGAAAAATAGCGCTAAAAACCGCGGGTAATCGCTGACTTTTCAGGTTGAAATTGGTTCTAGCCCCAAGAAAGTGCGCCTCCAACAGAGGCGCCCCATGAAAGTGCTGTCTATTTCAAATTAAAGGCATCAGGTCACCCAAAAGTGACATTTTCTGTTGCTAAAGGTCTTTCAAAGCCAAGGTAATCTGATTTTCAAAAATTTCAGGTTGACCTAAAGCCTTGGCATTGAGTAAGGCCAATTTGACCAAAAACAGTTCTGACTTTTCAGGACCAGCTTGATCAATGGCGGTGGCCAGTCGGTCGTAAACCTGTTCTAGGCCTGCTATGTCGAGAGTATGGATTGTGT